>CAKNAD010000068.1 GCA_929200515.1 Candidatus Gorgonimonas leptogorgiae
TTAGATCTTTTTCTTTAGCCCTGAAACCTAGCATTTCCATCTGCCACGTGTATAGTAGATAAAATCTACCATGTGTATTTTTATTACTCTATACCAGTAATAAGCCATGAAGAATTACTAGCTTTTAAATTACGTTCTAAGTGCCAAGTATCGTCAATATCTTTTTCTATATTGTCATCTTCTTTATATTTACCAAAAAACTTTATGCTTAATTGTGCTAGATCTTCATTATAATCTGCTCTTACTATTTCAGCATCCACATACAATACAGTTGTTTGTTGCGTTTGGCTAAGATGGCTACGCTCTGTTTTTAATTCTTCTATCAATGCAGGTGCTACATATTCTTTAATCTTTGAAAAATCATTTGCATCCCAAGCTTGCTGTATAGTTCTATAATGACTACAGGCTTCTGTAATGCAAGATTTTGTATCAAAGCTTGGCGGTAGATTAATTAGTGTTTCTGTAGTTACAGCATCTTGCTTGTTTGTTGTGCTATGATCGATAGCATCATACTGTTCACGAAATTGTTCGTTTGTTGGTTGCTCATTATTAATTGGTTGTTGATAGGTATTAGTCGCATATTCTTCATTTGAAGTTGTAGGTTTTATATTCATGCCTTTCATCAACTTAATTACTTTGAAAATAGCAAAGGCTAATAAAGCAAGTAGTAAAATACCCATCAAACCACCACCGCCGCCAAGTCCACCAAGTCCGCCTCCAAGCATTGACCCTAATAACCCACCAGCAAGTAAGCCACCTAACATGCCTCCCATAAAGCCTTTACTCTTAGGTTTGTCTGATGTTTGGTTTTGTGTATTATTCGTGTTACTAGTATTAGAGTGCTGGTGCGTGCTTTGTTTTTTAGTAGCAGTTGTACTATGTTGCTTGCCGAATGATTTGCCGCCTCCAAATTTTTTTGCTTCTACATAAGGTGACACCATTGTAAACATAAATAGCATTGTAAAAATAGTTATTAATTTTTTCATTTTATTAAATACCCTTATATATTTTATTAGCTTATACAGCTGAAGATGTATAAGATAGTATCTTATATTTAAGCATACACCTATACAATAATAAAGTATATATAAGTTATGATAAGATAAAAAATTATTTTAACAGGCTAGTTCAAGATGTTATAGGGCTACTAGCTATGATCTAGACATTAAGAGATGCTACTGCTAATAACTATTACTAGTTATTCTATGATAGAAGCAACTACTAAAAGTGTCTATAGATTAATAAAATACCTCTAATGAAAATATTAAGTTAATCCTTTAAATTAAAAATTTAGCTTTTAAAGCTATGGCGTGTTTATACAGGTGACAGTTGGAAATGCTAGTTTTCAGTAAGTGATTATAAGTTTTGAGCATTGTCAGTATTTTACAAATTTGTGCCTGAGCAATCTAGAAATACTAACAAAAGCTAAATGCTTAATATCTAGCATATGATCTTCAATTAGAAAATATATTGAGCATTCAAGTATACAACAGTTTAAAATTATCTTTATTTTAAGTTATAATTTTGTATCTTCAATTATAATAATATACAGCTATCTAGCTTATATGTCCAAGAAGTAGAATCCCTATTATTTATCAATATCTCGGAATTAATATATCGACGTTCTATCTTTGATGTTTTGCTATAATCAATATAACCAGAGCGATTCTCTATTATTTTAAAAGCTCTAGCTAGCATTCTATATGCTTTTATTTGTAAATAGGTATTTACCTCCCAGTTTTTTGCAATTCCATTATTATTACCACTATTGTTATAATCATACATATATGAAGTAGCAACTATATTACGATTATATTTTTTAAAATGTGTTTCTAATGTTTTTATGCCTTTTCTAGATGGAATATCAGTAGATTTGTTTAAAGGAGTTTGTAGATCTTCGGTTGTTAACTTATCTAATAATTTTTTATTTTGTACTGTTTTATATAAAAACTTGGGAAAAGGTGCAATACTTATTTTATATGATTTTTCGTCTTTATTGTCATTAGTAATATCTTCTGTAATACTGTTAACCAGATCATCTATTAAATTAGATTTTCTAAGGGCATCTTTTAATATAACAAAAGCATCATTTATACAAGAATAACCATCTGTTTGACGATTTGTTCCAGCATATAATAAATGACAGTTTTGTTCGCCATATATTTTTATTAAATTTAAATATGATTCTTCAAGTATTCGCTGAGAACTTCGTGAATTACTAACACTATCAATAGATACTATATATAGCTTATTATTGTTTTTACTAAAAACCAACGGGGTAACATGGATACTATGAGGATGAAGTATAGCAATAACCCCTATCTGTTTTCCATTAGGTAGTTGTTGTGCTAATTTGTAAAGTAAGTCTTTTGTATTTTTATCTACGTAATAAATTTCAATATTATATTTTTTGTTATAATGATGTGCTATTGCAGCGATACAAGCCTCGCTTGGTTTGAAGATTGGCAAAGTATAATTAAACGTGATTTTTTTATATTTCCCCAATATGCTTTTTCTTGTATTATCATAACTTGTACCAATATAAATATTTTTGTTTATTATTTTTAAAGCTTTATCAATAATATCTTCATGAGGAAAAGCAATAACAGTTTCTGAAAATAAACTTTTAGTTGCAACTGTTGTTGGGGTTTTATTAACAAAAAAATTATTATCTAATGATTTATGTGTAATTGTTGCATCATTTGTTTGTATTATTTTTACCTTAGGCTTTGTTGTTATCGCAGATACATCTTCTAGACTGTGGTTTATTCTGTGACTTGCATTTAAAGTATTCATGACAATTGTATCCTTTATTTAATATAATTATTTGACAAATAAATTATAAAAAAGTTCAAATATGCACTTCAACTTTAATCAACAATATTGATAATTACTTTATTGCTTGTTGAATAACCGCACCACCTAAGCATATATTATTATGATAAAACACAATTGACTGCCCAGGAGTTATTGCTCGCTGCGCATCAATAAAAGACACTTGGTAGTTATCTGTGTGTTGTATCTTGCTTATTGTGCATTTTTGGTTGTTTTGTCTATAGCGTATTTTAGCTTCTAGTTGTGTTTCTTTAGGAGCAGAGTTAATCCAGTGGATGTTATTACAAACTAACTTACTGGCATATAAAGATGGGTGATTTGTTCCTTGTGCTACCACCAACTCGTTTTTTTCTATGTTTTTATCTACAACATACCAAGGAGCATCATTTGCATTTTTTACCCCTCCAATTCCTATTCCTTGCCTCTGTCCTATTGTATAAAAAGCTAAACCATTATGAGAGCCAATTTTTTCTCCAGAGGTTAATACTATATCTCCTGGTTTTGAAGCTATATAACGTTTTATAAAATCAGTGAATTTTCTTTCACCTATAAAACAAATACCAGTACTATCTTTCTTTTTATGCACTGCTAATTCATGATTTTTAGCTATATCCCTAACTTGACTTTTGGTAAGTTCACCTAAAGGAAATAATGATTTACTTATTTGTTGCTCTGTTAGAGTATATAAAAAATAAGTTTGATCTTTATTAGTGTCAATAGCATTTGCTAAATAACATTTACCATTAATATTCAATTTTTTACAATAATGTCCAGTTGCAATAAAGTTAGCCCCTAGCTCAATAGCATATTGTAAAAAGGCTTTAAATTTTATTTCTTTATTACATAAAATATCTGGATTAGGAGTGCGACCGCTTCGATATTCAGTCAAAAATATTTCAAAAACATTATCCCAGTATTCGCTAGCAAAATTGGCAGTATGTAATTTTATATTTAATTTATCACAGACTGCTTGTGCATCTTGCAAGTCAGCAATTGCGGTACAGTACTCGGTTTTATCATCTTCTTCCCAGTTCTTCATGAACAGGCCTTCTACATGATACCCTTGCTCTTTTAATAAAAGAGCAGTTACTGAGGAGTCGACACCACCAGACATTCCCACTATTACTGTTGGTTTAGTTGCTTTCATAAAAATAAATATACAAAATGTTTTCTAATTGAGTGTTAATTTTATTAATAAGGTAGATACCATGAGTACTATTAAAGCAAAAAAAATTCCTTGGAGTTTACGATTCTCGCTAAAAAATCAAATAGGCTTTGTTCACTTATTTGCAATTATAGTGTTTTCTATATTACTCTATTTAGCTTTTAAGTTTGGTCTTAAATACTGGTACCTATATGTTTTAAATAGCATAGGCGAATTAATCAGTAAAAATATTGCTGATATAATAAGCTATATGATTGTAGCTGAAGATTATCTCAGCATCAATGCTATTATCAATAAATCCTGTGAAAATAATCTTATTCAAAGTATTTCGGTTTTTTCTACTGATAATATTAAAATAGCTAATACAATTAGTAATGTGCATGTTGCAGATACAGATATTAAAGAATTCTTAATGGCCATTCATTGGCAAAATGAAGTCGTTGGTTACCTATATTTAATGGTAGATAACCATTATTTGCTATCTAAGTTAGAATTTATAGCGATATCTGCTACTTGTTTAGTAAGTTTAATATTAGTTGTTGTATTCTGTATTTCTTATCTATTTGTAGAAATTACAGAGAAAAACATTCAAAATATATCTCTGCGATTATACAAACATTTCAATAAAAAAGCAAACCAGCACCAAAGCCCAGTATCGCAGTTACAAACTTTGTTGCTTATAATTGAATCTAGCAATAAAGGAAATTTCAAAAGCGATATAGTCACAACCGCCAACATAGCTATAAAACTTCAGGATGATTATATAAAAGGAATAGATGCTGAAAATTTGCATAAAATAATGGATAAAATTGCAGTTACAGCAATACATTGTGGTAAATATTTTCTTACAAGTAATAGATTAATTAAAAATTCCAATTATTCACTTTCTTTACTTACTTATAAAAATACAGATGCTAATAGAGTTGTTATCTGTGCTTTAGCAATTAAGCAGATATTATCTGAACTTCTATGCAAAAATAATGTAGAATCCGTAGGAGTCGGGCTATGCATTTGGCCATATAGTCAAATTAATCTAAATAATATACAACATAAATTAGAGTATAGTTTAAAATTAGCCGATGCAAATAAAGAAGATTTATTATGCATATCACAAAAATCAATAAGTTATCTCTCTATTACTAATCTTATATATAAAGAGCATTCTAAAATAGCTGATATCATTTTATTTAAAGCAACAGCAGAATTAGCGGATAAATTTAAAAACGATATTATTACAATTAAAAATATTTTAGAGAATAATAATGATATTAACAAGCAATGAGATAAAACTATTTAAACTAGAACTTTTTATCTGTGAGCACTATAAAATTTTTACTAAGATAATGTTCATTTTTACCTTATGCTTGACAATATTTGCAGCTGTTGTCCCTGTAGGTTTATTAGCTAAAATAGCAAAATTAAATTTTTTTGAAATCAGGTTTTATCCAGATAAAATAGCCCATACCATAGGTTTTATCTGGATTTCGCTAGTTGTTGATGCAACTTGGCATAAAACAGAATTGCGTGTAAAGAAAGCTAGTATTTTATTAGCATATGGTATTTTTTTGGAGTTAATACAATTTTTAACAGAATACCGCCATCCATCTATTAACGATATTATCGCTAATAGTTTTGGTGTTTTATGTTATATTTTGATTACACCTATAATAAAAAAGCTACCCTTTTTTAGAATTCGTTGGGTCTATGAAGGTGTATATAGAATGAAAGACTTAAATGCGATAAAATAACCGCAAAAGAAAGTCATAATGCCTACTATCAATAAAATAAGTAACATCAGATAAAACCATTTTTTTTGGTTTTCTAATTGCTGACGAGCATTCCATTTTGTTAACAAGTAGCCTTTATTGATATCATAATCAGTAGTTAAACCACATACTATACATCCTATTTGCCACATTTTTATATTTTCTATTATTACGGCAAATATTCTGGCTGTTCCACAACAGCATGGGCAAGAAGCAATGTGCATTTTTTTATCTCTTTTGGTCTTAATAGGTGAATATTAACAGCAAATATTTTCATTTTATACAGGTTATATCTTTAAAAATACATTTTAAATAAACTATTTTTGTGTTGATAACATAAAAACACTTACAGTTTAAAATAGTTTTTACAGAGTTTGCTGATATACATGCCACCATTCTGCATCTTTTCTTTTTTGTTTTGTAAAGTTGTGGTAGTCAATACCTTCTGCTTTTAGCTTTTTATGTGCATATTTATCAAATAACTCAGAGTTATAAAGTTGTTTTTCTTTTTTTATATGCTGTATTTCAGTTAAATAGCTAGATTTATTCTTAGGAATGTCTTTAAATAAATTTTGTATCTTGTTTAATTGTTCTTGATCATCTTGGGTGTAATGATGTATATATAATTTTTTTGTATAAACAAGTTCAGCTGGTATATGCCGACTAGGGGTTGAAAGGTAATCATGTTGTTCTGTGGTTAATATAAAGCATCCAGGATTATTTTTTATTAACTCTAGGATATAATAGGATTCATCATCTGTTAACTCAATGTTTGGATCAACGAAAGGGAAAATTACTGTAAATGCTGTTAAAAATGGATCAGCACCTTTTATTTGCTGAGCAGGCAACAAGTTTATAGGAAGAGTAGAATCAGGGACTCTATCTATATCAACAGGAAAAACAGTCACATCTAAACCTGCTATTTTTAAAATTTTTTGCATTGTTAGTGATACTTTTGCACTACCACAGCCAACATCAACAAGATATTTAATATGCTCATTTTGCTTTAAAAAAGTAACAATATATTCTAGTTGATTAACACATGGATGCTTATATTCATTTGGAGTTAAAATCATAGTAAATTTATTATATGGATCAACAGGAATAAGCTTTTGGTTGCCAATTGGTGTAGCATTCGCGATTTCAGCATCGGTTGTATTTACGTAACTAGTTACATATTCTGGTATGATTTTATCACTAAAATTACAGGGAGCTTTATAATTATCATTTAATGGATATGGCAATCTTGTGCCTACAGGTAAACCTGGAATGTATGTTTTTTGGGCAAGGTTAACAGGTATTCCATAAGATTTTTGAGACGCGCTTGTAGTTGTGTTTTTTCTTAAAATTTTAGCTACTTTCTCATAAGGATCTTGCTCTTTATAATTTTGTCTTTCACCACGAAGGGTAATTTCATAGTCTTCATCTATATTTTTAGAATAATAGGGATACCATCCTTCATAGATATTGCTTGTAAAAACCTCAAGTATTAACGATATATCTACCTTTGCAGAATTTGAAATTCGAAATACAGATTTTTGCTTATCCCAAACAAGATTAAGATTTATATTTAACAATCTAGTATTTAGTGTTTCGATAGTTTTTTTTCCACACTCTCCATATTTTTGTCGAATTTCATTAAAGTTTAGATCAGAGTAATCGTGTTTACTACATTTCCATGACTCTAATGTTTTCGTACCAAGTGTTTGATTGGGGGCTTGATCTATTTTGTGTGTTGGTGTAGCTAGTGTTGTTTGTTCTGTGTTTGTTGTTTCTGGATATTTTTCTTGTGATTCTGTGATAGGTTGCATAACTATATTTGAACAATTCATGTTATTTAATCTCCCTTAAATTATTGATATATGAATATAGACCATAATCTATTAAAGAAGTTCATATACGTGTATATACCTAAGAGAGGTAAAAGCCAGACATAATTGTGTTTTTATGTTTGATTTTAATAAAATATCTTGGTAAATATTTCCTAGTAGACTATTCTAAAATCATAGGTAATGGTTCTAATAAAGTTAACTCTTTATAAATTTCTTTTGGGTTGATATATTCTTCAGGGTTTTTTGATCTCATCTTTTTGATTATAGAATATAGTTTTTCACTTCCCCAATTAGTGTTTTCTGTAAATTCAGATAGATTTGTATCTAAGCATGTATCACATAAAGATATTATCTTTGCTAAGCACTGGTGATCAAAACGTAGTTTGGCAGAGACAACAATAGATGCGATATCACTAATAATTTTATTTTTTGTTGTTACCAAAAAAACAACTTCATTAAAATCAGAAATCTTTATTACGCCTTGATTAAAAAAATATATTATATTACTTGGAGATAAATCATCATGTACTATTTGACACTTTAGCATAGCTTCTGCTGCTCTAGATAAGTTATCTAGCATAAAGTTTATATTACCGTAGCTTAGCTCTATATTTTTTTTAATCATTATTTCAAATAAATGTCCTAAGTTTATGTCACCTAGCTCTAATAATAGATAAGGTATATTGTTGTGAGTATAATAACTGATTATATCAATAATAAACTGGCAATTTTTCATTTTAGATAAGGCTTGCACTTCTTGTAAAAATTTTTTTTTATTTTCATATTCATTATATTTATCAGATTTATCACTAATTTTTACAGCAAATCTATCTGCAATATTTTTTTCTTTTATTTTAAATGAGGCAATAAATACATTTGAGTAAAGCCCTTCGCCTATTTTATTATGCCATACAAGTTTATTATGAGTAGTGGTAGAGTTTATTTTTATCTGATTTAATTCTATTTGGGTGCTATTAGAAGCTGTTGAAAAATTTGCAATGCACATGATAACCTCTTATTTAATAATTTAATAATTTAATAATTTAATAATTTAATAATTTAATAATTTAATATTAATCGTTATTACCATAGGCTCTATATAAATTTATTAACTCCAAAAAGATTACTAAAATATTTAAATCACCTATAATGACTTGCTAAAATTCTTTATTTTATAAAGATTAGTTTATTGAAAATATGATATTTTGCACTTGTTTGTAAGAAACGGTTTAAATACTTATATTTTAACTAATAAAGTCGTTAAATTTATCTACATTTAAGTACTAATTATTATAAAAGGATGATTAATTTATGGATATTCCTGCAAATTCATCAGCATCTTTAGAAGGAATAGCCAAAAAAAAAGAAAACCTTATTCAAGCTTTCAAAGAAGGCAGATTAGGATTTCGAGATATCAGGATAAAATACGAAAAAATTTATTTAGCTAAAAATAAAAGGAATCCTAGACCCATTTATTTAGTATTACATGACATTCCTATTAATATGAAGAGAAAAGTAAATAATCAGACTATAGCTATTATAAATCCAGCAACACTAGCATGTTATAAACATGAGGATGCTGCATATACTAATTCCTTGAAGCGCCCCAACGTAAACTTAGATGGTTTATTTGGTAAGTTCTTTGCAGACAAAAATATGATATTAGCAAAAATGAAAGAAACAGCTGATCGTAATTGGGAAGTCTATAATATAGCTACTTCTGGACATTTAGGATCAGATGGTACTTTTAGATTGCCTAAAATTAAAAAAAATAATCAAGGTTATACAACTATTAAAGCACCAGAAATGGTAACTACTGGTTATGCAATCGAAGATATTGTCTGCTATTGTATGTATAAGTATGACGATAGAACTATCACCCAGATATTATCTGAAAAACATAGTTTAGAAAAAACACTTGCAATTAAAACACCATTACCATTAGTTGTTTATGATAAAAATAACGGTTCAATAGAAATTTGCTATGAAGAAGAAATTAAGAATTATCTTAATACTTTAAAATTTAATGAAATGCAATTAGAAGAATTTAGCCATAGCTCTCACGTAATTAATGAATTAATAAAGACATTACCATTTATAAGTAAAATTAAAATATTAGGTACAACTAAGTTAGATATGTCTTCAGGAAAATGCCCTCCTAGAAGTGAAATAATTGATATAGTTTCAGCCTCTGAAAACTATAATGTTAAAAAACTTAAAGAATTACTTAGACAAAAAGGTACTAATGCAAATCTCCAGATAAAACGTGGCTATGAATACATGTCTCTTATTGATAAATTAATTAGCACAGAAATTGATAGATACTATAAAGATAGGAATAACCCTACAAAATGCCAACAAGGCACTATAGAATTATTTGCTTTATTTAATGAATTAGCCTTACAAGGATGTTCGATGAGGGCTAGTGATTTATATTATATGAGTTCTTTTAAATTTAATTATTTTCCAAAATTATTTAATAATGCTATTGCTTTTGGATTACCAGTAAGCAAATATTTTTTTAAGGATTTATTACATAAAAGCATAGCAGGTGATAATTTTGCTACTGTTGCATTAGATCAGGTATTAGTTAGCATGAAAAATGATTACCTAAAATGTCAATTATTTAATTATTGTAAAGCTAGTGCTTTCGATAAAGATTCTAGTAATAGCTACCAACAAATTTTTATGATCTTATTTAATTATAGAGCAGACCCTACAAATGATGAAGATTTAAAGCGGCATTTATACAAGGAAACAGATATAACTGAGGCTGTTAAAAATCTTATGAATATGTGGGAAACTCGTGAAAGCAATCCGTATTATCTTAGCTGGTCTAATAAACTTGCAGAAGCTAATAGAACAGTAGATAAACTTAGGCAAGATTTAGGCGTGTTTGATAAAAAGCCTATTAAAAATACGCAAATGTCTAATTGTGAAACAACATTAATAAACTTATTGATAGAAGAATTAAACAAGCCACCAGTTTTTAATACAATTGAAAATAATGATGCAACTATAACAATTATATTGCAACATTATTATCGTCGTCTATCTGATGCACAACTATTAAAAATTGCATCAACTAATTCTTTATCTCAAATAGATAACTCAGTGAATTTATCTAGTGCTGTACTACGAGCTAATAATAATGTAGCTTGGTA
Organism: Candidatus Gorgonimonas leptogorgiae; assembly: GCA_929200515.1. Lineage (GTDB taxonomy): Bacteria > Pseudomonadota > Gammaproteobacteria > Pseudomonadales > Endozoicomonadaceae > CAKMZJ01. The sequence continues at coordinate 10,763 of CAKNAD010000068.1, forward strand.
TATTGAGCTGTTAGAAAAGTTTAATTTAGCAACATTTACTGAAGAAGAAACAACTCTGCTTAGGCTCGCTATAATTTATAAATATATGATATTAGACGGTATTGATAATAAACAAGAATTACAAAAAGTAGCTGATTATTTTCGAAGAGACATGCTTAATTATTTCCCAGTAGAGATTGTAGAAACAATAGCTACAGTTATAGCAAAAAATAAAGACGATACAGCAACTATAAATGCAAAATCTAGCTTGTATCTAGAAGTATTAAATTTTGCAGATAAAATAGAATTTACTAATCCTGTTAATATTGACGATATGTTAACTTCAAATAATTTATATCTTACTCTAACTACTGAGCAAAAAATACTTTTTAAGCAAAACCTTGAAGCAGCAGTAAGTGGTGCTAAAGATTTAGCAACAGTTTCTGGCGGTTTACCTAGTGGTCAACAAGAAGAAACTCCTTATGCCACAAAATATAAATTAAGTATAAATAATGAGCGTCAACAGAAAGCCTTTGAATATACACAGATTCCGTTAACACATATTAATACAGCTCTAGATAACAACGTCCGTAGAAAAATTGCTATGCTCGCAGGTATTGAAACTTGTACAGATGCAGAACATAAAACTTGTAACCCAGATACTGCTAATGGAGTTATGTATGGTATTCATTCTAGCTGGAATGATTTACAACAAATTGATATTCCTAGTGGCATGACTACATTAGAAAAAATACAATTTGAACATGATCCAGCATTATTAAATGCAAATATATTAGAGGCTATCAATATAGAAGTAAATAGGCTAAAAATAGAAGGCATTAAAATGAATTTAGGAACATTAACTCAATATACTTTGATGTCAGATGAAGCTCAAAAAATATTAAACAAACGTAATATTGATTTAATTACGGAGCCTCGACTTAGGGGCTATGATGATATTGGTAACCCTAGATATGAAGAAGTGTTGGTTCCTGTTAAAAAAAGAAGAAAATAAAGCGCTTTAAACCAAATATTATATACATGCAGAAGTTCAATATGATATGAATAAATTTATTAAAAAGCTATTATGCTAGTATATTTTAAAATACAAAAAATTAATATTTTAACGAACGTGGCGGAATTTTCTTTCCATAGCTGTAGGCTTGGTGGGAGATGGATAGCCATAAAATAACTTGTTTTCCAATACAGTTTCTGCATACTAGAATCTGTTTTTGAAAGTATAGATGGATTATTTTTGGCTATTACAGACTACTGCGATTATGCACACTCTACTCATAATCAAGCAAGCCGCACATACCCGTGCTACAT
>CAKNAD010000069.1 GCA_929200515.1 Candidatus Gorgonimonas leptogorgiae
TAAAAACTTATAATCACTTGCTGAAAACCCGCATTTCCAACTTCCACGTGTATAGTCCACGTACTTTATTCTTGTAAAAACTTTAATATATTGCCTGACACCATTGCTGGTTTTTCGGCATGAAGCCAATGACCAGCCTCTGTTATTGTCTGTATAACACTATTGCTAAATAATTTTTTTATTAACTTATAATGCTTTTCAGTTACATAATCAGAATTTTCACCTCTTAAAAATAAAGCTTTATTTTTAAAAACACAATCCCCACTAGGTTTTGCTAAAATTTTACTAAAATTTTTATAAATAGCCTCTAAGTTTAACCGCCATTTAAACTTGCTAGTGCTAGAATCTCGATACAAATTTTTAAGAAGAAACTGACGTATAGATTTTTGACTAATATTTTTTGCTAGTTGTAAATCTGCATCTTGTCTGGAATTAACAATTGTAAGATCAACATCTAACATGCTATCTAACACAACATGAGTACTGTGAGTATAAGTTACTGGTGCTATATCAAGAATTACTATTTTATTAACTCGCTCGGGGAAATTAAGTGCTATTTCCATAGCAACTTTGCCACCCATAGAATGACCAATAAAATCAGCTGTTAATAAATTATTAGCATCCATATACTCTGTTATATCTTTAGCCATACACTTATAATTCATAGTATCACTATGTGGTGAGCGACCATGATTGCGAAGATCTACAGCATGTACCCGAAAAGATGTTTGCAATTTACGTATTAGCATTCCTAAATTTTCATAAGATCCATAAAGGCCATGTAAAGTGATAACAGGACTACCTTCGCCTGTTTTATTACTAAAAATATTCATTTAGAAATTTGAGTTTTTATCTTGAGTTAACATCTATGTAATCTCTTTTATTGCTACCTGTATATAATTGTCTTGGACGGCCAATTCTATAAGAGTTACTAATCATTTCATTCCAATGAGAAATCCAACCTATTGTTCTACTAGCTGCAAAAATAACAGTAAACATTTCTCTAGGAATAGCCATAGCTTTTAAGATTATACCAGAATAAAAATCTATATTAGGATACAAGTTTCTCTTGATAAAATATTCATCTTGTAAAGCTATTTTTTCTAATTTTTTGGCAATTTTTAATAAGGGATCATTTTCTATATTTAATGCTTCTAGAACTTCATCGCAACGCTTTTTGATTACTTTTGCACGTGGATCAAAGCTTTTATATACTCGATGACCAAAACCCATTAATCTGAATGGATCATTTTTGTCTTTAGCTCTTTCGATAAATTCAGGAATGTTTTTTTCATCACCAATTTGCTCTAACATATTTAAAACCGCTTCATTTGCTCCACCATGCGATGGCCCCCATAAAGCTGTAATTCCTGCTGCGATACAAGCAAATGGATTTGCTCCAGATGATCCTGCTAGCCTTACTGTAGAAGTAGAAGCATTTTGCTCATGATCTGCATGTAGTAAAAATATGCAATCCATCGCCCTCGCAACTGCTGGATCAACTTTGTAATCTCCACATGGTGTAGAAAACATCATGTGTAAAAAATTTTCGCTGTATCCTAATTCATTACGAGGATAAATAAATGGTTGTCCTATAGAGTATTTATAAGCCATAGCAGCTAATGTTGGCATTTTAGATATTAGCCTATGAGCACATATCTCTCGATGCTTAGGGTTTTTAATATCTAATAAATCGTTATGGTAAAAAGATGATAAAGCACCTACAACACCACACATAATTGCCATAGGGTGTGCATCACGACGAAATCCTGAAAAGAAAGATACCATTTGTTCGTGTATCATAGAGTGTTCAGTAATTATTTTTTGAAATTTTTGCTGTTCTTGTTTGGTTGGTAGGCTACCATAAAATAATAAATAACAACACTCTAAGTAACTTGATTTTTCAGCTAGTTGCTCTATGGGATATCCTCTATATAAAAGTACACCTTTAGAACCATCAACATATGTTATTTTTGACTCACATGATGCTGTTGATAAGAACCCTGGATCATATGTAAAATATCCTACAGATGATAGCTTGCCGATATCTATAACTGGTTGTCCTAAATCACTCTCATAAATTGGTAGTTCTACAGCTATTTCTTGGCCATTAATAGATAATTTTGCTGTTTTTTGCGATTCTTCTATAGGTGTTTGCATAGTAATAATTCTTTATAATTAATAAAACAAGGTGTTATAAAATCATCTATACATTTAGCAACTGTATAGAAATAAGAGCGTATCGTACATTATAAAAAGCTCTAAAACATTAAAGCTTTTTAGTAAATTACAGGCACACCTTAACTTATACTTAATCTTAAAACACAAATCACATAATGGCAAATTAAGTTATACTGTTTACATCTTTGCTTTTCTGTGTTTTTTGACTTCATCATATGCCGCCTGAATTTCTTGAGATTTTTGCTTAGCCATGCTACTCATTGACTCCGGTAAACCTCTAGCAACTAGTTTATCTGGGTGGTGTTGACTCATCAGTTTACGGTAAGATTTTTTTACTTCTGCATCCGATGCCTTTTTACTAACACCGAGAATTTTATATGAATTATCTATCGAAGAAATTCGTGTATGATGATATGCCTGATATTTTTTATACCTATGATAAATATCTCTTTGAATTCTGAAGTAATTATATATCCAATTGAAATACCTTAAACTTAAAGATAAATTTTTGCTTACCCATCTAAGAAACAATACTTCCTTTGCACTAATTTCTGTATGTGTATCTGCATAAGCCACAGATAATTGTATTTCAATAAAAAATCTGCACAACAATTTACCGCCTTTCTTTCCTAAAAAGGTAAGAGCTGATATTATCTCTGCTTCTGAATCTGGTTGTTTTCCTTGATTAAAATATTTTCTAGCATTAAGCTTTTCTGCTTCATTCATTTTTAATTTAGACATCCAATCTTGGGCTGCTTTTATTTCTCGTTTATTAACAACACTATCTATTTTAGCTAGCTTTCCCATAACTAAAAATGTAGCTTTAAAAAAGTATTCTTCTACTTTCTTTTTATTTTTAAATAATCCAGAAAAATTGCTTGGTGATAAACGTTTAAAAAAATATTTATGCAATAAAACACCAATATATATTCCTATAAAAGCCCCTATCAAGCCATATATCATATATCCAATTACTCCAACTATAATCGCCACGACCTTTACTATATTCCTTAATAATTTATAAATTAAGCATTACAATTATTATAACTTAAGCGTAATTAAGCACATATTATAATGTGATAGTAGTTTGCATACCCTCTATTCGATCATTACAATAAAGTCTATTCTAAATATAACATATATACAGTTCAATGTGAAACACTATTTTTTTGCAAGCAACTTTGTTATCAAATAAGCACAACTATACTCCAACCGCAACACAAATACTAACAATTTTTATTCAAATGAAAATCACTGTTGGAAGTTATTTATTATGAATTTTTCCTATAAAATAGTTTATTTTTACAGACTTAAGGAAACTATTTAGGTATAAAATGACTCTATAAAGTATATACACGTGGCAAATGGAAATGCAGGTTTTCAGTAAGTGATTATAAGTTGTTAGCCAAGGCAGTGTTTCGCAGGTTTAGTGTCGACTAAATCAAAAAATACTAACGTAGGATAAAAGCTTAGAAGACTTGCCCTCTGGGGGCTATTAAAAAAATTTAATTCAAGGCAAAATACCGCAAAAATGCTAGTTGCATTTTAAGGTGCTAAATCGCTAATATAACATAATTATAACAAAAGTATTAGTACTTAAAATAAATAACCAAATATTAAAGGAGATCTAATGCTAACAACGTATTACCCACAAATTACATCTAAAGCTCCTTTCCAAGAAAATACAATAGTATTACAATATAATGATGGAAAACAAAGACTTACTGATGTTAAACTAAAAGATTCTATAGCTACTGATCCATCTATACAACAAAGAATAGTGTCAACTAAAACACAAGATGATAATGATTTAAGCTGCATATTAACTAAAATACAAATAATTATAAAAAACGACTTAGAAAAGCTTAATGATAAGTTAGAATCTGCGTTAGTCACTAATCTGAAGCACAACTTAGAAGGCAGAATACACGCAATGCCTGATACAGAAGAATATGACAGGATAATTAACTTTTTATTAGATATTTTAACTAATATTAAAAACGATATACCTACATTAAAACAAATAATAACAAAAAATATTTTATTAGACAGGAATGTCCTTATCCTTATAAAAAACAACCCTTATAAAAAAGACATATCAACTACAATAGTGAATTTAGCAACAGAATATAAAAATCTAAAAGATTACTTAATAGCAATGCTTGATGAATTAAATCTACTTGCACAACAAAGTATTACAATACTTGAAACTACTAATTTTGAAGGTCTTAAACGCGAAGCAGTAGTCAACTTACAAGATATTACTTTAACTCAGTTATTTGCAATTACTAGCCCCTTATATGATTATTTTAATAGCATATTACGCAAAACAACAAATGACAAAAAGCTAGATAACATAGCAAAACAGTTACAACAACAAACCTTAGCCAACCATAAAACAGAAGCTTTATCTGTTAATAATTTCTTAGAGCCAAATAAAGACTTTATACAGGATATTATAATAGGTAGAACAGAGAATATGCTATTTTTAATTAAAATTATTGATGGCATATTTAGTGTAGCTTTTAGATAGTTTTAATAAATATCACAAGCTTACTCAACCTGTCATATACTTCATAAATAATAACTTCTGATTTTTAGCACCGATAAATAATATTTTATTTATGTTATTTGGAGTACAAATGGCTATACAAAAAATAGGCTTAATTGCTGCCACTGGAATTGTAGCAGGAAATATGATGGGAAGCGGCATAGCTTTATTACCTAAAAGCTTAGCTTCTATCGGCTCAGTTACGGTATTTGGTTGGCTCATTGCAACTATTGGTGCATTATCTTTATCTTATGTTTTTGCTAAGCTAGGCACAATAAACCCACAAGCAGGCGGCCCTGTAGCTTATGCCGGTGAACTAGCACCTATTTTAGGCTATCAATCAGGCATTTTATATTACCATTCTACTTGGATTGGCAACTTAGCTATTGCGGTTGCTGGAGTATCTTACTTTTCTTATTTTTTTCCTGTATTCAATGAATGGTTTAATAGTCTTATTGCAACACTTGTAGTAATTTGGGTTGTTTGCATTATAAATATAATTGGCGGAGTAAAATGGATAGGCAGATTAATAACTACAGGAATTCTTCTAATGTTAATTCCTGTAGTGTTAACAGCTACTGTAGGTTGGTTTTATTTTTCTCCCGACACATTTATTGCCAACTGGAATGTTAGTGGCAATAGCAACTCCACTGCGATTATTCACTCTGTTATTTTATGTCTATGGTCTTTTATTGGCTTAGAATCTTCTTCAGTTGAAGCAAGCTTAGTAAAAAACCCGAAAAAAACCATACCGCTATCTACTTTAATTGCCACTTTAATAACTGCAATTTTATATATTCTTTCGTCTACATCTATTTTAGGTATGTTCTCCGTAGCTAATTTAGCTAAATCGACTGCTCCATTTGCTGACAGCGCTAAAGTTATCTTAGGGCCATGGGCTCCTCCATATATATCAGCTATAACTGCTTTTGTTTGCTTTGCTTGTTTAGCTTCATGGATGATGCTAACTGCTGAAGCAGGGGCTCGTAGCGCACAAGAAGGTTATTTTCCTAAAGCTTACGGTGCAAGAAATAAACAAGGCATACTAGTAAAAGGAATAGTTATTGAATCTATACAAATGACGGCCTTACTCTTACTAGTTACATTATTTAAACACAACAACAGTACAACATTAGATGTATTCGGAGCATTAATTTCTATTGCTGGACTTACTGTATTACTACCTTATTTTTATAGTTGTCTAAATTTACGATCTAGATTAAAACTAAGTATCAAGTATTTAGTTCCATTAGCTACATGTTTTACTGGTTGCATGTTTTGTCTTATAGCTTTTTATAGTGCGAAAGGATCTGGTTTATCTGAAGCTTTATTGATTTATATCTTTATTTTATTTTTTTATGCTAGGTGGAGTAGTAAGCACAATAATAAACGATAGAATAATAACTTGATCTACTAATTTAAAATATAGTATAATGCAATATATCTTAAAATAACAAGGACTTTATAACTAAAACAATGGCTAACTTATTAATTCATAAAAAAATAACAGTTTTTACTTGCTTACTTATACTCTTAGTAATGCCTGGTTGTTTTATTATAAAGCAACAAAAGCAGCCTGCATTGCCATCGTTATTTGAATTAAACGAGCTGTATGAAAAACATTTATCTAGCTTGCAGCAAATAAAATCTTGGAAGTTATCCGCTAAAATGCAAGTAAAAACAAATACAGAGTGTTCAAAAGTATTACTGACATGGAAACAAATACATAAAAACTATAATCTACATATAACAGGACCATTAGCTGTACATATAGCAGATATCACAGGTAGTAATAACCATATTGAAGTAAAGCTTTCCGATGAATTAAAAACTAGCGACAACCCCAATGCATTAATAACAGAAATCACTGGTATAAATATTCCCATTAATTCACTTGAATATTGGATAAAAGCCATTCCCGATCCTAATTATCCGCTAATTAAAAAATTAAATAACTATGGTTATATCAGTGAGTTACAACAATTAGGACAGGTTATCAAGTATGATAACTACAAGAAATTTAATAAAAAAATATTTCCAACTAAAATACAAATAATAGCTGAAAATATTAGGTTAACTATAATAATCGATAAATGGAAAATTTTATAACAAATATGAAAAACAATAACCCTAAACAAATAACAGTACTATCTCCAGCAAAATTAAATTTATTTTTGCAAATAGTAGGTAAGCGCCAAGATGGCTATCATAATTTACAAACTGTGTTTCAATTATTAGACTTTGGCGACCAAATGTCGTTTAAGTTAAACAGCAACAGCGGTCAAATAACCTTGAGTTGTAATAATACAGATCTACAGTATAAAGATAATATTATTTATAAAGCTGCTACAGAGTTAAATAAAGTAGCAAAGTCTAACTTTGGCTGCGATATTTACTTAGAAAAAAATATCCCAATAGGTGGTGGCATGGGTGGCGGTAGCTCTAATGCAGCCACCACATTACTAGTGCTTAATAAACTATGGCAGTTAAATCTAAGCTATGATAACTTATTAAATATAGGTAGTAACTTAGGGGCTGATGTTCCTATATTTATTAATGGCAATAATTGCTTTGCTGAAGGCATTGGAGAACGACTAACTCCTATCGAGCTACCAGAATACTGGTATTTAATAGTGGCTCCTAATATACAATTGAATACCGGCAAAATGTTTGCAAGTGATTATTTAATTAAAAACTCAACGCCAGTAGATATAAACACTGCTATAAAATCTAATAAAAACTGTTTTGAGTTAGCTGTTAAAAAATCTAGTACTATCATAGAACAAGAAATAAAATTACTAAATGAAGCCTCAGCAAACTCGGTAACTCCAGCTGCAATCACTGGCTCTGGAGCTTGTTTTTTTATAAAATTTAAAACACAACCTGATGCTGAATCCGCTAAGAGCTATTTTATTAATCATAAAACTAGTAATAGCTATTGCTTTATTGCTAAAAGCTGCAGTAAATCTTTACTGCATAAAGAGTCTATTTTTAAAGTGTAATAATTTTAGTAAGTATAATTAAAGCCTCATTACTAGCGTCAACAAAGCTTTTTTAACTTAGTAGACTTTTTTGTTAATCCTAATAGCCCTCTCTTAGATTTACTGCTTAAATTCTTGCTATTTAAAATACGGTTGGCAAACAAAACTATACACCATGGCAGTTGGAAATGCGGGTTTTCAGAGGGCAATAATTTTAACCAAAGTTAAAATTGTTGCTCTTGGGTATTGTGTTTTTATGGCTTTTAATTTATAGTTATTGCTAAGTGCAATTAAAAGCACTTTATTAACTACAAAAGCAACAATTGCTAAAAGTTATAATAAAAGTTAGCTTATCTAAAAATATATTTTTTGGGGTGTAGCCAAGCGGTAAGGCAACGGGTTTTGATCCCGTCATGCGCAGGTTCGAATCCTGCCACCCCAGCCATTTTATTCTTTATATCATATACTCAGCTATACTAACACATCCATATGGAATATTTACAAATGGCTCTTTATTTTGCATACCATTTTCTTGTTCTCTTGAATTTTCTGATATTTCAACTTCCGAGCTAATGGTACTGGGATATAAGCTATCAAAATTCATGTCATCTAGGTTGTTCTCATTAATTAAATGTTTACCGCTAAATAATTCTGAATAATAGTCTTTGCCATCTGTGTTAATTAGCTCTCGCAGTCTATCCCAATTGATTATTTTATTATCTACATCAAAAACTTGATCGCAACAAGGAATAACTTTCTCTTCATTATTTATTTTTAAAAAAATAGCATTTTCAGCATCCGTAGAAAAACTTATAGACACTTTCGTTTTAGAATTAAAGATATTGGGATAATTCTTCATTAAATAGCATGCCTGTAAACTACATCTTAACTCTCGCAATAAAATATTAAAGCACTCTTGGCTATTTTTACCCTTATTTATGGTTACTGATGAACATACAATAGGCACCCCTTCTACTACTACACTAATAAAAGGCTTATAATTAAAACTAGGCATATCAAGAGACAAAAATTCTTTTTTGACGTAAGAAATAGTAACATCAGATAGTTTAGTTTTAGAAAACTGATGCTGCAACCACTGTATAATTTCTGTTGAATTTTTTGTTAAGAAGTTATTTGGAGATTGATACGGAAAATGTACTACAGGATACTGACATAACTTCATGTTTTTTTTATTATTTTCTGCATTAATATTTGCGAAATAATTTTTTTGTTTGCATTCTGCTAATAAATCAATTTTAACATTTCTTATATTATCACACTGTTTAATATTTTCTGCTTTAATATTCTCTTTACAAATAGGACATGATATTTTAGTTATAGCACTTGATTGCTCTGCTAAAGCAGGTTCAAAGCATTCTACATAACATACATGAAAACAAGAGAATTTTGTTGTTTTTTGATTGGCATTTTGTAGTGTTGGGGAGTCAATATTATTTGTTACACTAGGTGAAAATAATATGCTTTTTATATTATTCATGTTATTTCTCTTATGTTTATTATTTGAAATTTAATTTATTAATAATTTTTTAGTTATAAATTAAAAGCTAAACTATTTACTATTTTTTACTTTAATGCTAATAATAACAAATATACACGTATCAGTGCAACCTTGAAAATTATAATACAATCGTTTAAAAAAATACATAAGAAACATTTTTACAATTTAAGGCATGTAAATGAAAAACTATAAAAATATAATAGTGTTAATATTGTGTGTTGTTTTCCCAGAATTTATTCTAGCTGGAGATGAGCCATATTTTAATCCTGCATTAAATATATTAGGTAGCACCCTTAAACCTTGTTGCGTGAATCCAATAACTGGTTTTTTCAGAAATGGCTACTGCGATAATAATAGTTTAGATAGCAGAAAACAATTAGTATGCTCTGTTATTACCCAAAAATTTTTAGATTTTGCTAAACAACAAGGTAAAGATTTAACAGTTGCTAATTTAGAGTATAAGTTTCCAGGTTTAAAACCTGGAGATAACTGGTGTTTACCTATTGTAGTATGGCAAGAAGCCCATAAAGCTGGGTATGCTCCACCAATAAAAGCCGAAGCTACTCATGCAAAAACATTAGATAGTATTGATTATGAATTATTAGAAAAATACTCAGTAACAGACAACTAATCGCTTACAAACGTGACTCATATGAAAAAACAAATTTTATTCTGCTGTTATCTTATTATTAGCATGTATTTTCAAATAACAACAATTAACCTCTGTTATGCCAATGATTATGAACTTAATTATACGCTTAATAAAAAAAAGTTTACTAGAAAATTTCCTGAATCTATAATTAATAAATATCAGTATACCCCTGAAACTTTTGCACTTGAGGCAGGAAATCTTTTTAATGAACCTATAAAAATATTAGTTTTATATGAATTATTGCAAAATGTTATCGCTATACTAGATGCTAATAAAATAGATCATTGGCTTACAGAAGAAACTTTACTAAATTATAGCACATTTAATAATTTTGCTCCTTGGCAACAAGATATTCAACTAGCTATTGATTACGATAAATTCAGCAAATATTTAAATAAAATTACCACAACAAATAAAGATATAGAATTTACATGTTACGATCATACTTTAAACTTAGAAAACCTACCTAATGTAATGTTTACCGAATCAGGTTTTGTTAAAGCTGTACAAAAATATGAACCCGAGCTAAACACTGAAGAAATAATAGAAACTTATACGAATTTAAATAAAAACAATGAGCAACTGACATTATATTTTTATCCGTATAACGTATCAACTATTGGCGTAACCCATGCTATAAATTATTTGTATTACCTGTTTATAAAATCGAAAAAAAATATTAACGGACATCTGCTTACTAATATTTTTCCATTAAGATCAGTATACTTAAATTCTACAATTGTTAGAATACCTAATAGTAAAGATACTATTATAAAATCAGAAAATCGTAACTGTGGTTTTTATCAACTGTATAAAGGTAGATCGATCTACTCAAATGAAAGATCAGCAAATCTAAAATACATTAAAGCTAACCTAGAAATAATGCCATTATTAAATGATTTTATAAAATTCACTTTTGAAGATTTATGTATATCTTCAAATACACCAACAAACCAGCAGAAAATAATAAAATAGCAACTAACTTTAATAGCCAACTTATTTTCTAAGTAACTACATAAGATACTTAGAAAATATTATCAATAACTACTAACTACAGCTCGGTATAGCAAGTACAATTTGCATTTGTAACCCCACCATCACATCTAAGACAATAACTAATACTAGCAATGCCAATTGTAACTGCTGTAAACATACCAACAAAATATATTTTTCTTATAGATTTCATATTATCACCTATTAACTTAGTAGCTTAATATTGTATTATTACTAATCCTAATTGATTACAGCTGATAATCTTTTTTATTGTATCTAATGATTGATAATTTACCATAGCCCATTGAAATTTTTATTATATCTGAGACGCCTGTGCGGCGTTCAACACTATTTTTGGAAAACGAATCTTAACATAGCATTTCTAAGACGCCTGTGCGGCGTGCAACTTGTAAAAAAAATGCAAAAGCCGCGCTCTAGCTTTCTAAGACGCCTATGCGGCGTGCAACAAAATACGTGATTATATTTTAAATATTTATAATTTCTAAGACGCCTATGCGGCGTGCAACTTCATATATACCTGCTTTATCTTCGTCATATTTTTCTAAGACGCCTATGCGGCGTGCAACTGCTATTAGTACTACTATATATAGCACTACAGTTTCTAAGACGCCTATGCGGCGTGCAACAATTAACAGCGGTACTAAGTACCGCACAACAATTTCTAAGACGCCTATGCGGCGTGCAACTGCGTATATCATTAACTATGCCTGCTACTTCTTTTCTAAGACGCCTATGCGGCGTGCAACTATCACGACAAATATCACCTATTGAAGCGACTTTTCTAAGACGCCTATGCGGCGTGCAACTAGAGCAAAAAGCACTGGAAGATTGTCTCCTATTCTAGTAGTTATTTCTAAGACGCCTATGCGGCGTGCAACATGATGTATCATTCCCAATAGACACTAACTTTTTTCTAAGACGCCTATGCGGCGTGCAACAAAGAAGCTCGGCACAGACTAATAAAATTTAAATTTCTAAGACGCCTATGCGGCGTGCAACTAATTCTTGATGAATTTACTAGAAAACACAAGTTTCTAAGACGCC
>CAKNAD010000070.1 GCA_929200515.1 Candidatus Gorgonimonas leptogorgiae
CCGCAGGTACTGCGGGGTTAGTCTGTGGAGCGACTGGAGCGGGGATTGTTGCCTAACAATAATCTAGTAAAAGCGTAATGAAACAGAAAAGTTCTAAAGTGATTTAGAACCTTCGCCCTTTAGGGCGGAGTAGTTCAGATTGAGAAAATCAAACAAGGTAACAGCAGTAAAAACTTATACTTGCTGAAAACCTGTAATGTTAACTTTATATATTACTTTGTTTTTAGTTTATTTAATGTACCTTTAGGTAAAGCAGAAACTATTGAATTTTTTTGAAAATTAATTTCTGTATTATCGTTTACTAAAAGGGTAACAAAGTTATCATTTATACGAGTGATTTTCCCAGATATACCACCAGTTGTAGTTACTTCATCGCCTTTAGTTAGGTTATCAAGCAGGTTTCTATGTTCTTTGTTACGCTTGCTTTGTGGGCGCCAAATTAATAGCCAAAATACTAAAACAAATACTGCTAATATAGCTAATTGCGCTACCATGCCTTGAGGTTGTTGTCCGGCTGTACCAGTGCCACCAATGGTTTCTGCAGCTGCGGCATGAGCTTCTGAAAAAAAAGAAAACATAAATAAATTCTCCGTTGTTAGATAAAATCAAACTCTTTATTACTTAAGATTTAGTTGTTCTTAAGCGGTAAAATTCAGATACAAATTGATTCAAAGACTGATTAACAATTGCATTTCTGATTTGCGACATTAGTCTTTGATAATAGCGTAAATTATGAATTGTATTTAGCATTGAGCCTAATATTTCTTTGCACTTATCTAAATGATGTAAATAGGCTCTAGAAAAATTCGTACATGTATAGCAATCACAATTATGCTCTAATGGTTGTTGGTCGGTTTTATATTTGGCATTACGTATTTTAATAACTCCAGACTCTACAAACAAATAGCCGTTTCTAGCGTTTCTGGTCGGCATAACGCAATCAAACATATCAACACCACGCAATACAGCTTCGACTATATCTTCAGGTTTGCCTACTCCCATTAAGTATCTAGGGCGATTACTAGGAAGTTTTGGTGTAGTATGCGATAAAATACGATGCATGTCTTCTTTGGTTTCACCAACTGATAACCCACCAATAGCGTATCCAGAAAAACCAATATCTGTTAAACCTGCAATAGATTGTTCACGTAATTCTTCAAACAAACCACCTTGGACAATACCAAATAATGCCGAAGGGTTATCAGCATGAGCTAACTTAGAGCGTTGTGCCCATCTGAGAGACATTTCCATAGATTTTCTAGTATCAGCAAAGTTAGCATCAGGCTGCAAGCATTCATCGAATATCATTACTATATCGGAACCTAACTTGCGTTGAATCTCCATAGATATTTCTGGAGATAAAAATACATTAGAGCCATCAATTGGAGATTTAAAGTTAACGCCTTCTTCCGATATTTTACGTAAATTCCCTAAACTAAAAACTTGAAAACCACCAGAGTCGGTTAAAATAGGGCCAGACCATTGAATAAATTCATGTAGGCTACCATACTGAGCGACAATATCTGCTGTGGGTCTAAGCATCAGATGAAAGGTATTACCTAAAATAATTTCTGCACCTATATCTTTTATATCTCTTGGCAACATAGCTTTTACTGTGCCGTAAGTCCCTACTGGCATGAAACAAGGGGTTTCTACTGTGCCTCTGGCAAAAGATAACTGCCCGCGACGAGCTTGATCATCTGTGCCTAAAACTGTGAAATTCATAAAATAACTAAATCCATAACTTGCATACTATATAAAATATGTAGATTATAGCAAATAGACAAATTAAAGCTAATTTAAATTTAGTATAGTTTTTAGCGTGCTGGCGATATCTTGGCAGTTACCGCTAGCATAGCTTGCACCAATTTTTTTTAAAAAAGGTATTCTATTAGTAACCTTTACTCCTATGTTTCTTATAGTTTTGCTAACTATGTTGGTATTATTAAATAATAAATAGATACTATGCACCACAGAGTTCATGGCACAATTAGCAA
Source organism: Candidatus Gorgonimonas leptogorgiae (assembly GCA_929200515.1). Taxonomy (GTDB): domain Bacteria; phylum Pseudomonadota; class Gammaproteobacteria; order Pseudomonadales; family Endozoicomonadaceae; genus CAKMZJ01. The sequence goes on from CAKNAD010000070.1 coordinate 1,998, forward strand.
CAAAACGTTTTCTTGCATAGTTACGGAGTATTTTAACATCACCGATGTTGTTTCCTTGTTTCCTTGCTTGTATTAGCGTGCTCGCTAAACATTGTACATCTTGAAATCCCATATTTACCCCTTGTCCAGCTAGTGGGTGCACCATATGGGCAGCATCTCCTACTAATGCTAAATTAGGCAAACAATAGTTACTAGCATTAGCTTTAGATAGCGGAAATGCTCCAGAACTAACAATATTAATTATTTTAGGTAGAAGCTGTGGAAAGTTAGCTTCAATTTGTTGCTGCTGTTGCTGAGAGTTCATTTGCGATAAGCTATTTGCTTTGATAGCGCTAGTATGCCAAATTAACGAAGCATAATGCTTGTTTGCATTTGATGCTAATGGTAAAAAAGCTGTAGTGTTATCTTCAGCAAATTGTTGCCAAGTTGTCATTCCGGCTGGCTCAGCTATTTCTACTACAGCAGTAAAACAATGTTGCGAATATTCAGTTTTAGTTATTCCTAACCCTGATGATTTACGCACAAAAGATTCTGCGCCATCTGCTCCTACTAATAAATTAGCAGTTATACATTGGTTATTAGCTGTTGTTATCGATGCCAGATTTGCATCTAAATTTAACGCTGTTATTGTCGATGCTGGTAAAATAGTTACATTAGAGTGATTATTGAGTGTTTGTAATATTGCTTGTTGTACTTGCTGATTTTCTATTATATACCCGAGGAAATCTTGTTTAATTAAATCAGCATCAAAAGTTAACTGGTTGTTATTAACAAGCTGGTGATTTGCTTCTAAGTAGTCCCATACTTTAAGTTGAGTATATGGCGCTTTTTTATTTTCAGGAATTAATTTCCAAGCACCTATTGCTTCCAATAATGTTTGTGAATTAGGATTAATCGCAGAGACTCTAAGTGTGGGTACCTCGGTATTTGCTATCGATTTAAATTGTTGTTTATCTATAATAGCTACGTTAAGGTTATTCTCTCCTAAAAAAGTTGCTAGCGCACTACCAACCATACCCAAGCCAATAATTAACACATCAAAATGTTGTTGTTTCATCTGTTATATTCCAGTATAACATATCATTTATTGAGTAAATTTATTTTATATATTTTCTACAGCTTTTAACTAGAAAGTGCGTTGCAGGAGATAGAAAAAATATATATGTTGGGCTATTCTAACCGTATTGTTAAATATTTTCAATAAAATTAACTTCATGAATTAATCATTCAGGTTACACACCTTGTTGATTTTGTATCTTTTAATAAGATATTTTCAATGCGTTAATATATCTTGGGTTTTAATGCAAAATGATTTAGTTGAGTCATAATGATAAAAATTAAAAAGCATACTATTTACAAGGCTTATTTTTTACCTTATAAATAGTTGTATTTTAACACATAATGCTAAAAACTTCCATTTTAGCAACCACCATCAACAAAGTAAACAGTAGTAGAACCACCTGAACCCTGTAGTGCTAATCGAAGGCATCCACCACATCCAAGCAGACAAGAATGAAATATATTTCTTTCTGATTCAATTTTAATATTAATAGAATCCGTCTTGTTTTTACCTTTCCGCACTAAATTATAATCTAATTTATGCGCTCCAGTAATATGACGTTTAAATCCTTGATGCTTATTATCTTTATTTATAACATATTCTTTGGTTCTAATATGAGGAATTGCTGATTCACCCCAGCACCTTATTATAGTTTTATCATACAGATGCATTATTCTGACCCTAGTACACCAAGTATAAATTGGTATTTCCTTACGATTTTCTATTTTTTGTTTTCTAGAATAAAGATCTTCCAAATTATAGCTGTCTGTATTTGTAATTCTATTTGTTTCTAATGTCTTCATAATTTTAAAAATATATTGTTTTTATCATTTAAATTGTTATTTTAAATGAATTTTATGTTATTAACTTGATGGATTATATTCAAAATAAAGATTTTAGTTTGCAATCTATGATATGAATAATAGTTTTTTGTAAATATAAACCCAGTATTTTAAACTGTAATATATATACACTTAATAGATATTTATATTTTCAGAAAGTTCATTTAAGTGTGTAACTTGAGTTAATTATTGCTTTGATTTATAAATATTCATATTTTTTTATGTACTTGTATCTAAAAAATGTATAATTAGTGTTGTCTAATTAAATAGACTAAAAATAATCTTTACTTCAGCTGATAACATTCGTTTAAAAGAGAGGGTATATGTCAAATAACAATTTTATTAAATCCAAAGCTGCTATTGCTTGGGAGCCTAACAAGCCTTTAGTTATTGAAGAAATAGACGTAATGTTACCAAAAAAAAACGAGGTTTTAGTTAAGATAATAGCTACAGGCGTATGTCATACCGATGCCTTTACGTTATCGGGTAGGGATCCTGAAGGTATATTCCCTGCTATTTTAGGGCATGAAGGCGCTGGAATAGTAGAGCAAGTAGGTGAAGGGGTAACTAGTTTAAAAAAAGGCGATCATGTTATACCACTTTACACACCAGAATGTGGTGAGTGTAAATTTTGTATATCTAAAAAAACTAATCTATGTCAAAAAATTAGAGCAACTCAAGGCAAAGGATTAATGCCAGATGGCACTAGTAGGTTTTATAAAGATGGCAAGCCTATCTTTCATTATATGGGAACATCTACATTTTCAGAATATACTGTTATTCCAGAAATAGCTTTAGCAAAAATTAATGAACAAGCACCGTTTGATGAAGTCTGTCTGTTAGGTTGTGGTATTACTACAGGAATAGGCGCAGTTTTAAATACAGCTAAAGTTCAAGCTGGAGAGACAGTTGCTGTTTTTGGTTTAGGATGCATTGGGCTTTCTGCAATAATTGGTGCTAAAATGGCAAAAGCAAGCAGAGTTTTAGCTATAGATATTAACGAAGATAAATTTGAACTAGCTAAAAAACTTGGTGCTACAGATTGCATTAATCCTAAAAAGTATGACAAACCTATTCAAGATGTAATAATTGAACTTACAGATGGCGGTGTTGATTATTCTTTTGAATGTGTAGGCAATGTAAACTTAATGCGATCTGCGTTAGAGTGCTGCCATAAGGGTTGGGGCGAGTCAATAATAATCGGCGTTGCCGGTGCAGGTGAAGAAATATCAACACGACCTTTTCAATTGGTAACTGGTAGGGTTTGGCGCGGATCTGCTTTTGGTGGTGTTAAAGGACGTTCTGAACTACCTAAAATAGTAGATAACTACTTAGATGGCCAATTTAAAATCGACGATTTTATTTCCTATAAAATGCCACACAGCAAAATAAACGAGGCCTTCGATTTATTAGCAGCAGGTAAAAGTATTCGTTCAGTTCTTAGCTATTGATATTATTATGAGTATAAAATTAATAAGTGAAAATAAAGCATTTGGTGGGTATCATAGAAGATACTCCCACTCTTCTAAAGTATTAAACTGCACTATGACATTTGCTGTTTTTATTCCAAATAACACCACAAAGGCTAATGTTTATCCAGCTCTTTATTGGTTATCTGGATTAACATGTACTGATGAAAACTTTATGCAAAAATCAGGTGCCATGAATGTTGCACAACAACTTGGTATTATATTAATTGCAGCAGATACTAGCCCGAGAGGAGAAAACATACCTGATGATCCAGAAAAAGCGTATGATTTTGGTTTAGGTGCTGGATTTTATGTTAATGCAACGCAAGATCCATGGAAAAAAAATTATCAAATGTACGATTATATTGTACATGAACTACCTAAAGTAATAACCGAGTTAAATTTGCCAATACAAGCAAATAAAGTAAGTATTGCAGGGCATTCTATGGGAGGGCATGGAGCTTTGGTAATTGCAATGCGTAACTCTGAAAAGTATAAGTCAGTGTCTGCCTTTAGCCCAATATGTAATCCTTGTGCTAGCGCTTGGGGTAAAAAAGCATTCACTAATTACTTAGGCGACAATACAGAAACATGGAAGCAATACGACGCTTGCGAGTTAATTACAAACAACTTAGCAACCAAGCTACCAGTGTTAATAGATCAGGGTGATAAAGACGAGTTCTTTCCTAAACAGTTACGCACAGAAACTTTAAGCGAAATTGCTCAAGCAAATAACTATCCGTTAACAATTAATATGCGTTCAGGATACGATCATAGTTACTACTTTATTGCCAGCTTTATTGAACAGCACCTGCAATTTCACTGGCAGTTTTTACAATAAGCTTCGATTAACTTTGATTAATACCTTGAATGATTTTATCACCAAAATCAGAGCAGCTTATTTCTGTAGCATCGTGCATTAATCTAGCGAAGTCGTAGGTTACATGCTTCGATGCAATAGCATGATTCATACCAGTAATTATTAAATCAGCCGCTTTATACCAACCCAGATGTCGCAACATCATTTCAGCAGATAATATTAACGACCCAGGGTTAACTTTATTTTTGCCGGCATATTTTGGAGCAGTGCCATGGGTAGCTTCAAATACAGCTGTTTTTGAACCTATATTAGCTCCAGGAGCAATACCTATACCACCTACCTGAGCAGCTAGAGCATCGGAGATATAATCGCCATTTAAATTTAAGGTAGCGATAACATCGTACTCTTGTGGTCGTAATAATATTTGCTGTAAGAAGGCATCGGCAATTACATCTTTAATGATTATTTCTTTACCAGTTTTATAATTAACTAGTTTATGCCAAGGACCGCCATCTAATGGCTCAGCGTTAAATTCTTCAACAGCACACTGATAACCCCAGCTTTTAAAGGCACCTTCAGTAAATTTCATGATGTTACCTTTATGCACTAGAGTAACAGAAGGTTTGTCGTTATCTATAGCAAATTGAATTGCTTTTCTTACTAATCGATAAGTACCAGCTTTAGAAACTGGTTTTACGCCTATGCCGCATTCTTCAGGAAACCTAATTTTAGTTATATTCATTTTTTCCTGTAAGAATTTAATTACCTGCTTAGCTTCCGCGCTATTAGCTTGCCATTCTATTCCAGCATAAATATCTTCAGAATTTTCTCTAAATATAGTCATATCGGTATGCTCAGGATGCTTTACCGGGCTAGGAACACCAGAAAACCATCGGACAGGACGAATACAAGCGAATAAATCTAGTTTTTGTCTTAGGGCAACATTTAATGATCTGATACCTCCTCCAATAGGTGTAGTTAACGGACCCTTAATAGATACAGCATATTCTTCTAAAGCTGCTAAAGTTTCTTCTGGTAACCAAGTATTTTCATCGTATACCTTAGTTGATTTTTCACCGCAGTATACTTCCATCCATGATATTTTTTTATCAGATCCATATGCTTTAGTTACGGCGGCATCAACTACAGCTTTCATAACTGGTGTAATATCTACACCAATACCATCACCTTCAATAAAAGGTATAATCGGATTATTAGGAACTGTTAAATTGCCAGATTCATCTATAACAATTTTATCACCAGCAGTAGGTATATTAATTTTTTGGTATTTCATGGAAAAACTCTTATAAATTTAAAGTACTTAGTCAAACAAATATTTTATAAAACAATAAATATCTTACACTATCGCTAATTATTTGTCATATATCTTTTTTATACGTACACAAATATTTGCTTATATGCTAGTTTTTTAATATAATGTGTCTTTAATAATAATAAATAAGAGTTAAAAACATGATACCCATGATGGAAACACCGCATTTTATAGATCACCCACCACCTAGTTATGAGCAGGTAATTAATAATCAACAACTCAGACCACCTTGTTATGAAGACGCAATTATTCATAAAAAACCAGCTCTCAGTGAAGATACTATAATAACTGCTCAACCAGAAGATTTATCTTGGTTACAAAATATTAATATTGTAGGTATTTCTAAAGGAGAATTATTTGGTGCAGAAAAAAATATTCCTTATTTTCATGTATTATCAAACAATTATTTAGCTTTTGATCATAGAGCTATTAATTGTTATGATTGTTATAAATGTTCGGAAGGTGATAACTTCACTATTATAGATACAGATAACAATACAGAAAATAATGTTTTATTTTCATATAACTCAAAATCATTAATAAAAAGTGTTGCTATTCGTCCTAATAATCAAAGTGTTGCTATGATACTTAGTGAAAATGAAAATAATAAATTAGCATTATTTTCAATTAATTCTGCAAATACAAAAACTTTATTAACAGACGATCTTATCTCTGATAAAATATATATTAAGCCTCCAACAGATAAACCATACTCTACTTATTATGATACTAATGATAATTTATACTTAGTAGGGCTAAAAAACCAACAGTTATTTTTATGGACAGCAAAATTTATTTTAGGAGAACAGAGTGCTAAATGGGAAGAATTAATTTATCTTGATGCTGATTCTAATGATGAAGTTACTTTTAGTAAAGATGGTGATTTTTTATTTATACTTCAAAGTGATAAAACTTTAAAAATATTTTCTCGTGACTGTAACTGGTCACAAATAAAAACTATACCAAATATAGAAAGCTTCCCAGCAGATACAAACTCTACTGCTGAGTTTATGGTATTTGTTAACAAAGGTGTTGCACAAATACATGGCTTTGGTACTGATATTAATTTTGTTGTAACTGACAATAACTATATAACTGCAGCATGTTTTATTCCAGATACAAAAAACTTGCTGTTATTTGATAGTGCTAATAAAAAAGTTACATCATTAGAATATCATGATAATGACTGGATTATTGACAATAGCAAGTCTATAAAGCTAGGTGTTGTTGTAAAACAAGCTTATTTCAACCCTAATGATAAAACACAATTAATAGTATTATTTGTTAAACCTAATAAAGATAATGAAGAATTTATTCAATGTATCCCACTATTGTATATAGTAGGTCTAGTAGGTGGTTCTTGTGGAGGGATTTTAACAACTTGTTGTGTTAATGGTATACATATAGATAAAATTTATTGTACTACCTTATGCTGTAAAAACGTGGGAATTGGACTAAGTATCGGAGCAGGAGCAATGTGCTATTTAATACCTTGGTTATATGGGCTATATCAAGTAACCGTAGGCTTTGCAAAATCAAATAAAATTGATACACAACTTAAAACACTGAAGCAGCCTAATAGCAATGACATTGAAAGATTTTAATTTCAGTTTTTTGATATTATGAGAGTTCAATGCCACGTGTATATCTTTAATAATATCTTTAATAATAAATTTTAATAATAAATAAGAGTTAAAAATATGATGGAAATGATGGAACAACCTAATTTTATAGATCACCCACCCCCTAGTTATGAGCAAGCAATGAATAAGCCACAACTCATTAGGCCACCTTCTTATAGAGAAGCAATTATTAAAAATGAATCAACTCCTAATGTAGGGGATATAATAACTACTCAACCAGAAGATTCATCTTGGTTACAAAATATTAATATTGTAGGTGTTTCTAAAGGAGAGGGTTTTTCCGCAGAAAAAAATATTCCATATTTTAATGTGTTTTCAAATAATTACTTAGCTTTTAATCATGTAGCTTTTAATTGTTGTTCTTGTTCGGCAGACGATAACTTCACTATCATAGATGCAAGGAACTATACAGCAAATAATGTTTTATTCTCATATAAATCAAAACCATCAATAAAAAGTATTTCTTTGCATCCTAATAATAAAAGTGTTGCCATGGTACTTAGTGAGAATAAAAATAATGAATTAGCCTTATTTAGCACTAGTTATGCAGAAGCAAACACTTCACCAACAAGTAATTTTTTATACAATAAAATTAATATCAATATTCCAACAGATAAACCATACTCTACTTATTATGATAGTAACGATAATTTATACTTAGTAGGACTAAAAAACCAACAGTTATTTTTATGGGCAACAAAATTTATTTTAGAAGAACAGAATGCTAATTGGCAAGAATTAATTTATCTCGATACTGATTCTAATGCTGAAGCTTCTTTTAGTAATGATGGTGCTTTTTTATTTATACTTCAAAGCGATAAAACCTTAAAAATATTTTCTCGTGATTATAGCTGGTCACAAATAAAAACTATACCAAATATAGAAAGCTTTCCAGCAGATATAGACTCTACTGCTGAATTTATGGTGTTTGTTAACAAAGAGATTGTACAAATACACGGTGTTAGTACTGATATTAATTTTGTTGTAACTGACAATAACTCTATAACTGCTGCATGTTTTATTCCAGACACAAAAGATTTGCTGTTATTTGATAGCTCTAATACCAAAGTTGTATTACTGAAATATCATAATAACGACTGGGTTATTGACAATAGCAAGTCTATAAAGCTAGGTGTTGTTGTAAAACAAGCCTATTTCAACCCTAATGATAAAACACAATTAATAGTATTATTTGTTAACTACAATAAAGGTTCTCAAAAAGTATTCAGTTCATGTGAGAAAAATATTTTATTATCCTGTGTATTCGGGGGGCCTTTTGGAGGTTTTTTAAAAACTGCTTTTTCTAATAATTTCGAAAAAACCATGTGCAAAAGCTTATGTTGGAAAAACATGGGAATTGGATTAGGGGTAGGGATAGGAGCACTATGCGGCATGTTATGTTTATTTTTGGTAAAGGAAGAAATAAATAATACTGTAAAAGCAAATGAAATCGATACTAAGCTTAAAAGGCTAAAACACCCTAATAGCAATGAAATTGAAAGATTTTAATTTCAAATTTTTGATATTATGAGGAAGCAAGTATTTTTGATAATCCGGCTTTATAGTTAGGATAAATAAATTTATAACCAGACTGTATTATTAATTTATTGTAGCACCTTTTATTGTGCATAGTATTTGGTATTTTATTTGTTGTTAAGGTAATATCTAATTTATTTCCTAACCATTGTGTTATTTCGTATAAAGGTGCTGGCTCGCAATCTACACCTAAATATAGATTATTTATTGAAATGTTTTTTTCTGCTTGTTTTATTAAATGTATAATTATTCCAGCTGCATCTTCTACATGAATTCTATTAGAATATACGTCTGGAGTATTGCGATACCCACTTTTTTTTCTTACCATATCGATAATATTTTGCCGATTAGAGCCATAAATCCCGCCTAATCTAACTATAGTGGTATCAAATTCAGAGGTTTTTAATAATGATTCTGCTTCTAACATATATCTACCACGAAAGTACAACGGATTTGTAGTAGAATATTCATTAACCCATTGTCCTTTATTCTGATGATAAACACTGGTACTCGATATAAAAAAAAGTTTTTTTGGGGGCTTTTTTTTAGCCCTTAATTTTTGTAATAAGTTATGTAATGAGAATATGTAAGCATCATAATAGGAGCTAGGCGTGCTATTATCTGCTGACACAGTATAAATAATAAAATCAAAATAAACATTATTTGGCAAACATAATAGTTGAAAAGGTTTGGTTAGATCTGCTACTATGTGGTTTGCTTTATACGGGTTTTCTACTTTTGACCTAGATAGAGTCCATATATTAAAGTTAATATCTGTATACAGCTGTTTGGCAATTTCTTTACCTAAATAGCCAAAACCAACAATCAATATATTGGTTTGTTTATTTTGTGGATTAGCCATTGCGTGCATACCCTCTAAATCATCGACTTTATGAATAAGTAATAATTTACTATAGTACATTAACTAAGTATTTACAAACTCAATTTATCAATTAAAACTAGTCGGTAAAGTAACAAATATTTTATACTCAAATTGCTTAATTTTTCCCTTTGCAAAAGCAGGAAACAACAGATATTTTTAATTATTAACTCAAGTTATGCAGTAAAGTAAATTGGCAGTGTCATCAAACTGTGTATCTAGTAATAATATTCTTTTTTA
>CAKNAD010000071.1 GCA_929200515.1 Candidatus Gorgonimonas leptogorgiae
AGGAAGCACTTGTTCAATCAAGAAGCCCCGTCCTTTAGGTCGGGGAGCATGTCACTCAATAAAGATCCATGACTCTACTATAATCAAGTATTTATACAGAAAGAAGCTTAAAATTCTGGTTTTGTATTTCAAAGCATACCAGCATAATAGTTTTTTAATAAAGTTAGATATAGCGTTTTTCCCTCTTTTTGTGTAAAATTAAAGCCTCTAATATAGAAACAATTATTAATTAAAATTGTAAAATGAGTTGCTTAAAAGTTGTTTACAAATCCCATAAAAAATTAATTTACCCATAAAGACATTAAGCTTTCAGATATACAAATAACAGATATACAAATAAGTTTTATCTAGCACTTTAGTCTCTTTCAAATTAAAGAAAATATATAGCAGTGCTCGCTATGATTTAGACATTAAGAGATTCTATGGCTAATAATTATTGCTAGTTATCATATGATATAAGTAACTACCAAAAGTGTCTACGTATTAACGGGTAGCACTATACTTAAGAATTAAAAGGATTTAAATATGCATGTTACAAATAAAACATCTCCATTAACATCATCAACTTTAACTGATCTAGCACGGCGAGAAACAGAACCTAACAACCAAGCTAGTGCTTCAGTTCCTAATAGAGTTGCAGTTCCTAATAGAACTCCTCGTCCTGATGGATCTAATTTAGATCAAAGATCTATCAGAATCCAACAAGATAAAGTAAGGTTAAGTAGCGATATTGTTGTTAATATAATAAAAAAATTTAAAGAAGAGCATGATTTAGAGCTATTAAAAGATTTAATAGTTATGTATGGAATTAAATACCTAGTAGCAGAGGATAATAAAGGTAATAGCCTAGTAAAATTACTTATTGAGCATGCACAACAAAACCCTGCTAAAAAAGCAAAAGTTGATCAAATTTTACAACTTGAACTCAAAAAAAGTGGCGTGAATATATGCCATTTTGCAGCTCACTATGGTTATGAAAATATTATAGAATTAATGCTTAATTATGATAAAAGCTTATTTAGCAAACAAGATGCTAATAAGAATAATCCTTTACTATATGCAATAAATGGTCATTATATAGAAATAGCAAAAATGATATCTCAACAATGCGGTAAAGAAGTAATTGACCAACATGACTCTAGTGGTAATAATGCTCTTAGCCTTGTTATTGGTACAGATAGTTATACAATCGAAGAAGCTGATGATTTATTTAAATACTTATTATTATGTGGGGCGGATCCTAATGTTAAATGTGCCAACCAAGAGTATATTATTTATGAGCTTTTTAAAAAACCAAATATTAATGTAGCAAAAATTAAAATGCTACTAGATTTTAACTTTAATTTTTTAAAATTAACTAATAAACAAGGTAAATCATTTCTACAAGTTATAGAGAATCGTTGCCGACAAGATGGTGTTGCTGATACTGAAATTAAATCATTGTTAAATCATAGAATCGATAATGATAAAAATATGTTACATTGTGCAATAGATAAAAATAATTTAGAAATTGTTACTTATTTATTACGATTAGGAGCTAATCCAGATATACCTGATAAGCATGGCAACACAGCTTTAGATACTGCACTTGCTCAAAACAATAGAGACATGTTAGCAATTCTAAGAGATTTTAATGCTGTATCATATGTTACTGAAAAGAATAAGAAACTTGGCATTAATTGTGGTTATCTTGCTCGAATTACAGCAGAGTTTAAGGAAACTCACAATTTAGAGTCATTAATCGTTAGGTTAGGAGAAGATCGTAGAATAAAATATCTAGTAGCAGAAGATAATAAAGGTAATAGCCTAGTAAAATTACTTATTGAACATGCACAACAAAACCCTGCTAAAAAAGCAAAAGTTGATCAAATTTTACAACTTGAACTCAAAAAAAGTGGCGTGAATATATGCCATTTTGCAGCTCACTATGGTTATGAAAATATTATAGAATTAATGCTTAATTATGATAAAAGCTTATTTAGCAAACAAGATGCTAATAAGAATAATCCTTTACTATATGCAATAAATGGTCATTATATAGAAATAGCAAAAATGATATCTCAACAATGCGGTAAAGAAGTAATTGACCAACATGACTCTAGTGGTAATAATGCTCTTAGCCTTGTTATTGGTACAGATAGTTATACAATCGAAGAAGCTGATGATTTATTTAAATACTTATTATTATGTGGGGCGGATCCTAATGTTAAATGTGCCAACCAAGAGTATATTATTTATGAGCTTTTTAAAAAACCAAATATTAATGTAGCAAAAATTAAAATGCTACTAGATTTTAACTTTAATTTTTTAAAATTAACTAATAAACAAGGTAAATTACTACCAGAAGTTATAGAGAAATATTGCAATCAATGTGGTGTCACTGATATTACCCCTTTGTTAAATCATAAAATTAATAATGATAAAACTATGTTACATTATGCTGTAGCTCAAAATAATTTAAACATTGTTACTTGTTTATTATATTCGGGAGCTGATCCAAATATAACTGATAAGCATGACAATACAGCTGTAGATATTGCACTTATGCAAAACAATAGAGATATATTCAAAAGTCTAAAATTGTTCAACGGCGAATCACTTACTTATGAAAAGAACAGGCAACTTGGTATTATTTGTCATGCTCTTCCTAGCATAATAACAAACTTTAATGAATCTTCTTATGATTTAGAGTCATTATTTGTTTGGTTAGAAGTAGGCGATCATATGAAATACCTAGTGGCAGAATATAATGGTAATAGCCTAGTAAAATTACTTATCGAGTATGCACAACAAAACCCTGATCAAAAAGCAAAAGTTGATCAAATTTTACAAATGGAATTTGAAGATACTGACATGCTTGAAGAGACTGGCATGAATATATGCCATATCGCAGCAAAATATGATTATAAAAATATTATAGAACAAATGCTTAATTATGATAAAAGTTTATTTAGCAAACAAGATGATTATAAGAACAATCCGTTATTATCTGCAATAGTTAGTCATAACATAGAAATAGCAAAATTGATAGCTAAACAATGCGGTAAAGAAGTAATTAACCAACATGGCTGTGATAATAATGCTTTTAGGCTTGTTATTAGTACAGGTAGTTATAGAATAGAAGAAGCTGATGATTTATTTGAATATTTATTATCCTGTGGTGCGGATCCTCATATTAAAGAGGACCAACAAGATCCTATTATTTATGAGTTTTTTAAATCACCAAATATTGATGTCGTAAAAATTAAAATGCTATTAGATTTTAATTTTAATTTTTTAGAAACAACTAATAAACAAGGTAAAACATTACCAGAAATCATGAAGGAACATTGCGATCAACATGGTATCCATAATGAAATTAATTTAGTGTTAAATCATAGAATCAATAATGATAAAACTATGCTACATGATGCTGTAGCTCAAAATAATTTAGAATTTGTTACTAAATTATTACTATTAGGAGCTAGTCCAAATATACCTGACACGCATGGCAAAAGAGCTTTAGATATAGTACTGGAAAAAGAAAATACAGCAGTAGCTATAATATTAACAAATTTTGCTGCTGTAGAGGGCAGAGTAATTCTTGAAGCTAATGATTTTATAGATACACACATCAATACAAGTTATTCAAATATGTTATTTTGGGCATCTAATGCTTTAAATGAGATTAAGAAGGATGATATAAAAAAATTTTTAGATAACCCTAAACAATTTACGAAAGCAACTTATCATATTTATGGTAGGGCAAGGAAGCAATATAAATATCTTGATACAGAAGAGTTTGCTAGTTTTGATATAGCCAAACAAGAGGAGTTACTTGCTATATTACTGCAAGCACACAAGCAATCTAATGCTAGTCTAATTATGCGTGATGAAGGTATTATCTATAAAATAGAAAAATTAAGTGAAATAAGCCAAAGAAGTAGATTGAAGGGTGATTACATGTTTAAGTTAACCCCAACAAAACATAAAGTATTTCAATCTAGACTTTCTATTTCTATACGAAATGAAGAAGGCTATAAAAAATTAATTGCTCTAGCTATGAGATTGATAGATAAATCTAAAGATAGCAAGTCGCCATTGTATGCAATAATTAGCGATATTAAAATTCGTGGTCCTGCTACTACCAATAAATCTTCTGAAACCGCTGTTTTGTACCTTGATTCATCTAAGGTTACTGAGGAATCTAAGAAGTTAATAGTAGCAGAATTAGCTACTCTTGATCCTTTCGCTGGGTTGTTACCATGGGGTATGAAACCAGTTGCGGCTTGTGCAGCTTACGGAGAAATACCAAAAGATACTTTAAGCATATCTTCTAGCTTTGGAATGCACAGAACTTCTGTTATACATGATGCTATAATTGCTTTTCACCAAGGAAAGTATAGAGACCTTAACCAAGCTTTAATAGCAACCTATAGTAAGTATCAATTAAACCCTAAAGATCCAGCTATTAGACTGAAATTTAACTAAGTATTTCTAGGAAATGTGCTTTGACTTTTTCTATATATACACGTGGCAGTTGGAAATGCGAGTTTTCATTTGCCAAGTGTATAAACTAAGTTAAGCATTTTTTTAAAGCAATATGCAAGCACTCTCCTACCTGCTTAACATCATGGTAGTACCAATTTATAGTATCTTGCATTTTGTTGATCTGTATATCAAAAGCAGCCATTGCAGCTGATCCCATTAATTTAGGGGCAACCATTAATATTAGTTCATCAACTAAACCATTGGCAATAAAACTTCCCGATAATTTACTACCTGCCTCAACGAGTACTTCGTTACATTGTTGACTAGCAAGATAATCTAATAATTCTCTAAGGCTGATTTGGTTATTAGTAGTTTTTATATTAACCACTTCTATACCTTTGTTTTGTAATCTCTTAATAGCTTCATCATTATTACTGGTAGTAGCTATTATTACTTTTCCCGATAAATTTATAATTTTCGCATCTAATGGAGTTCTTAGATGAGAATCAGTTATAACTCTAATAGGTTGTCTAGAAGTTAGATAAAATTGGTCGTCATTAGTTAAGTCTGAATATCTAACATTTAAGGAAGGGTTGTCAGCTAACACCGTGCCTATTCCAGTTATAAGTGCACAACTTTTAGCTCTTAGTTGTTGCACTGCTATACGTGATTGCTTACAGGTAATCCATTTAGATTCACCGCTGGCCATAGCACTTCTACCATCTGCGCTTAATGCCATTTTTAATCGGACATATGGTTTGTTTGACAGCATTCTTTTAATAAATCCCAGATTTATTTGTTCTGCTTCATTTTGACAATTACCTACAATGACTTCGATTCCAGCTTGTCGCAATGCTGCAATTCCCTTGCCAGCAACTTGAGGGTTAGGATCAGCCATTGCAACAACTACCCTGCTAATTTTAGATGCTATAATTTTATTTATACAAGGAGGAGTTTTACCATAATGACAGCATGGTTCTAGTGTTACATATAAGGTAGCATTTTGTAAGCTAGCTTTAGAGTTATTTATCGCCATAACTTCAGCATGTTTACTCCCAGCTTGTTGGTGCCATCCTTGTGCTATTATTTGATTGTTTTTTACAATAACACAGCCTACCTTAGGGTTAGGCATACAGCTGTACATTCCTTTATAGGCAAGATCTATAGCTTGCTGCATAAAAACTTCGTCTTTCATTTTAATCACATATGCACCATATTAGCTTAATTTAATATTTCCAATTTATATATTGTACCTTAAAATACAAAATAATTTAAAATCTTAGATTGTTAAATTGTACTACTTTATAGTTTTTATGTTTAATGTTTTAATTAACAAATTCTAATATGGGTACTTCATTAGGTATATTGTTATGTGAAACTCTTTTTTTAGGACTATTAGCTTGCAAGAATTTTTTAGCAGATTTATGTTTTTCTAATTCTAATTCTACTAGGCTTAAGTTATTAAACTCTTTATCCTTGTTTAATAAATTGAATGCCTCTTTTAGAGAGAATCTTTTTTTAGGATTATATTGTAAAAGACCAAAAATTAAATCTTTTATCCCAGGTGGAATAAATTTTAACTTCCGTACTTGATTCATTGTATTTTTATATGATTTATAGTCAAAATAGCATTCTTCTTCATCGTACTCGATGGTGAAACATATAAAATCTTTAACTATCATTTGCAGAAACGTTAAACCTATGCACCAAGCATCAAGTTTTTTACCATTGATAAACGAACTAGAAAAACATTCAGGAGCTAAATATTCATGAGTACAACAAAGATTACTTACAGATACATCTCCCTTTATATCCATAAGGGAAGCAGCTCCAAAATCTATTAAAAATGCTTCGGCAACTTGATTTACCACTATATTAGAACTTTTTATATCCCCATGTATGCAGTTTGTTCTTTTATGAAATGCCATTGCTTGTTCTATTATTTGTTTTATTATTAGTTTAGGTAAATCGTAACAATTTATATTATCTTCTATAGTTTTAGGGGGAGATATATAATCATTTAGACTTTCGCCTTTGTAATCACTAATAATGTCTATTTCTTTAGTTTTCTTATTAATAAATAGTTTTGCAGAAATTTCCATTTTCTGAGTATGGTAAATTTCATGTTTAGCGTTGTATATAGTATTTTCTAATTGTTTTTCTGTATTATCATCTAGAAAAAACTTTTTGATAACTCCAAGTTTTGAAATTGATATTATATTATGCTGAAAGGGGTTTGTTTTTAAATTAACTAACTTATTAGTTTTATTTGTATCCAAATTAGCGGTTATTGATTCATTAAATAGTTTATGTCCTAAAACAACTTGAGCGTTACCTCCAGAGCCAATAAAAAAACTATTACGCTCTTGTTTAGTATTAATATAATGTAGAATTCTAATGTTGTCTGTACTAATATTACGATTATTTATAATTTGTAACTCTTCATGATTATTGTTATTAGATATTCTCTTTGTATCCTTAAAATAACTGACATTTTGATGCTGAACCTCTTTTACATTATTGGATGTATTTTGTGATTTAAAGTTTAAATCTAACTTTGTCGCTTGGCAATTAGATAGGAATTTAGTAATCATTATTGTTAAACACTTTTATATATATTATTGACTTTAATATAATAAGAACCAAAATAAACTATTTATTATTTTCAATTTGTGATATTAAATTTTATTATCATGCAATTATTTTTTTGACTTATAAGATAAAACTACCGATATAATTTCAACATACGAACTAAAAGATAAAATTTTACTATGGATAAATCTACTAAAAGTTATAAAAAAAAGCTTTCGTTGTTATTATTAAAAGCGGTATTAATATCAGCTATTATATTAGGCAGTATTATTAGTATTGTACAAATTATTGTTGATGCTAACGAGTCAAGCAAGCTAATGGATAAAAAATTTCATAGTATTTTAAATGTATTACGAGAACCAGCATCTAGAGCTATTGTAACTAATAATCAGGAAGCAGGAAATAAATTACTTGAAGGCTTGCTAGCTATTCAGGGAGTATCTTCAGCTAGACTATCTTCAACAGATAGTAAATACTTAACAAGCGTTACCACTAAGCTATTTTATTCTAGATATAGAGCTGTATCTGATTCTTTATTTAAAGCAACTAGAAATTATAATTTATCTTTATATGCCGATGCAACTAAAACCAAAGTTATAGGAAATTTATCTTTTGTTATCGATACTGCGTACTCAGGTAAAGCCTTTATTCAACGGTCTATCATTGTATTTTTAGGTGGCATTTTACGTTCGTTATTAATGGCGTTAGTTTTATCTTTGATATATCACTTATTACTTACTAGACCATTGAATAAATTGATAAACCAGCTACGTAATATAAATCCAGAAAATGATAAAAATCGTATGCAAGCTCCAAGATTTTATAAGTATAATGAAATAGGTTTGTTAGTTGATACCGCAAATAATTTGCTTAATTCTATACATAATCATTATTCTATGCGTCGAGAAGCAGAGTCTCAAATTGCTTCGTTATCAGAGTATGATTATATTACTAGATTACCTAATAGAGCAAGTTTAGTAAAATATTTAGATCAAAAAATAGAAACTAACGGGCAATTTTCTAATAAAATATCTATATTTTGTTTGGGGATTGATAATTTTAAAGAATTAAATGCCCATATCAGTTTTACTGCGGCAGAACATATGTTGGTGCAATTATCACATCGTTTACAAAGTGCTTTAATAAAAGATTGTTATATAGGTAAGTTAGGTGAAGATCAATTTTTAATAATAAGTGAGGCTATAGTTAACCCTGGAGATGCGGCTAATCTAGCAAATAAATTATTGCAACAATTACATCAGCCCTTTATTTTAAAAAGTGAACAGGTTACTTTACAAGCCACAGTTGGAATTTCTTTATTTCCTGAAGATGGATCTAGTAGTGATGAATTATTGCAACATGCTGAATTTGCAATGATTCAAGCAAAGTTAAAAAATAAAACGAAATATCAATTCTATTTAGCAAGTATCAATGAAAAAGCTCGGAGACAAAATAAAATAGAATCAGAATTGCATTATGCTTTTGAAAGAAAGCAATTCTTTTTATTATTTCAACCATTAGTTAGTTTAACAGAGAAAAAAATTATTGGTGCAGAAGCACTATTGCGTTGGAAGCACCCAACTATCAAAGATATTTCTCCTGATGTATTTATCCCAATATTAGAAAAAAATTTTGGTATTATTCCTGTTGGAAGCTGGGTATTAGAAGAATCTTTTAGTCATTTAAGAAAATGGCATTTACAGGGGTTAACCGATTTAAAAATATCTGTTAATTTATCAGCAGTGCAGTTTCAGTATGATAATCTAGTTGAAGCTATATCTCAATTATTAAAAAAATATCAAATACCGAGTGAAAAAGTTGAACTTGAAGTTACAGAAAGTTATATTTTAGAAGATATAGACAACTCAAGGCAACGATTAAATCAACTAAAATCTCTAGGTTTGAATTTGGCTATAGATGATTTTGGTACTGGCTACTCATCTTTAAGTTATTTACAAAAATTTCCTTTTGACAAAATCAAAATAGACAAATCATTTATTGATGGATTACCAAACAATAAAGAAAACAGCGTTATTGTTAACTCTATAATTCAATTATGTAAAAACTTTAACCTTTTAGTGCTTGCCGAAGGTGTCGAGCATGCAGAACAAGAACAATTTTTATTAGATAATGGCTGCAATGAAGGTCAAGGATATTTATATGAGAAACCTATTTCTAGCGAACAAATATTAGAATTAATTAAAAACTATAATGGTTAAATTTAATTATGAAGAGTGTTCAAGGAGAGCTTAACTTTGATTGTTATTTTTGTTGACTCGAAAAACCTAGGAGGAATAGAAACACATATTTTACATCTCGCTAAAGGATTAAATCAATTTAATTATGAAAATGAAGTTTGGTTTTATAGAAAATATAATCAGGGTCATCCGCTAGAAGAACAATTTAAAAGTAATCAGATAAATTTTTCTTATTTAGATGGTTCGTTAACTTCTTTACTAGTGCGTTTAGCTGAAAACAATGTTGATATACTGCATTCCCATGGATATAAAGCTAATATTTTAGCTAGACTAGCTAAAATAATTTT
The DNA here is from genome assembly GCA_929200515.1 of Candidatus Gorgonimonas leptogorgiae. GTDB lineage: Bacteria > Pseudomonadota > Gammaproteobacteria > Pseudomonadales > Endozoicomonadaceae > CAKMZJ01. The sequence continues at coordinate 9,608 of CAKNAD010000071.1, forward strand.
TCAAACTCGAGTAGTTACTACTTTTCATAATGGTGATCTAGGACAGGGAAAATTAAAGCTGTATACCGCTATAGATTTAATTACCAGTAAAATTTCTGAAAATATTGCTGTAAATAAAGAAATATCTAACAGGTTACATAATAAATGCACTTTAATTAATAATTTTATTGATATCTCAACTGCTAAAATATCTTCGGGTAAAGAAATTGCATTTGTTGGTAGGCTGAGTTATGAAAAAGGTCCCGATAATTTTTTAGAGTTAGCGAAAAGACATAAGGAGTTAAATTTTTGTATATGTGGTGACGGACCAATGAAAAATGAGCTGTTAGAGTTATCGCCAAAAAATTTAACTTTTGCCGGACAAGTTAAAAATATGGATGCTGTATGGCCTAAAATTGAGTTGTTATGCATTACTTCGAGAACAGAAGGTTTGCCCATGGTTGCTTTAGAAGCTATGTGTCGAGGAATTCCTATAATTAGTTTTGATGTAGGAGGGATGTCACAAGTAATAGAGCATAATTATAATGGTTGGTTAATAGCGCAAAACGATATAGAAACTATGAGCTATTACTTAATAAACTGGTTTAATTTAGACTCTAGAGCAAAAAACATTATAAAAAATAGATGTAGACAAACTATAGAGGCGTCTTATTCATCTAAAAGTGTTATTCCGCAAGTAGTAAAATTATATACCAAGCTTATTTCAAAAGGATAGCTTTTACTTTTAGAAAACTTCTTAATATTTTAGCTCTATACAGGTGTATATACACCTGCATAAACCCTATCTTTTTAGGCGAAACACTTTACATCTCTTTGGAACACCCACTCCCACTGTTTTTCCTTATCTCTATATTGTATCATTTAGTAGGTTAGCAAAGCTATTGATGCTATCTGTTAAATGTAGCATTTTAAGCCGTTGCTCTTCATTAAAATTAATATAATTATCAGGTGAATTATATTTTAATATAATAATAATATCTAAGATTTTATCTTTTTGATATTTTAGTTCTTTAATTATGTAATTAATTTTATTCAGAAATTTATTGCACACATTGTTTTGGGCTGTAATTTTTTCATGCTTTCTGTTATTATAAAACATTATTGCTTTATCTTTATGATAAGTGCTAGAATTTGTTAATATATCGGTTTTATTGCTAGAGCTACCATTTATTAGCTTTAGGTATTTATCTGCAGGTGTTTCAAAATCGTTATTAATATCAAAATGTAGTCCGGTATCATCAGTGAAATCGGTTGTTTGCTTTACATGTATTTCAGTTGCTAGGGTAAATACTGGAGATTTATTTATTACCGCAGAAAATTTAGCTCTGTTTTTCGTTAATAATGGTGTTCCAAGTAACTCAATTGAAAAATTATCTATTGTGTTATTTAATATTGATTGTATAGATTTACCTGTAGCATTGTATACTAGATCTTCTAAATCAATAATCATGCCATAGTTATTACTAAATGCATTAATATTACGAGATAATTTAATAAATGAAGCTAAAAAACTTTTAGGGGCATTTGTTAGAAAATCTATATAAGATATTAGCTCTTTAAATATGCTTATAATAGATTCTAATTTTAAATTAGTGAAGAAAGTATAAGTTTCTTTAAGTTTTTTATAGTTTTTTACAAAACTATTTTGTTCTTCTTCGCACTTTAATATAGATACTTCTTTCATGTCTTCAACAAAAATATCATCAAACATAACATCTTCCTTAATGTTTAGTCTTTAATTAGATGCAAATTAAGTATATTTTCTACCTATGGTAGAATATTGTAATGGTATCTAAAATAAATTTATTTGCATATTTTAGATGTATATTAATATTATAAATTACTAAAAATAGTAGTAATTTCTTTCATTAAAACGTATCATTTAAGTAAAATCAGCTAACGCTTATGGTAAAAAAATAATTTATACAGCATTATAACATATTTATATACTAAAAATATATAGCAAAAAGGAAATTTTGATAGTAAATGTATCTATTATACCTAAAATTAGGTTGATACTAAGTTTAAGCAGATAATTAAAAAGTAAATACTAGTAGTAAAGTAGGGTGATATTTTCTGT
>CAKNAD010000072.1 GCA_929200515.1 Candidatus Gorgonimonas leptogorgiae
AATTAGCGCCTGAAGTATTTAAAGATTATTGCCCTAATGGCTTGCAAATAGACGCTAGTTTTAATAAACCAATCAATAAAATTGTATCAGGAGTAACAGCTTGTCAACTATTAATTGATGAAGCAGTTAAGCATAAAGCTGATGCCTTATTAGTACATCATGGTTTTTTTTGGAAGTCAGACAGCCCTACTATTTGCGGAGCCTTAGCAAAAAAAATAGCTACTTTGTTTAATCATGGTATTAGTCTTATAGCTTACCATTTACCATTAGATGCCCATCAAGTTTGGGGTAATAATGTACAATTAGCAAAGATTATGAATTGGGAAGTCCGCGGTGGGTTACAGCCTCAAACTACAACTCCTATAGGTAATTGGGGAACAGTTAACGGCTCAGCTATTAGTTTAGAACAATTTACTAAATCTATAGCAACAGGATTAAACCGTAAGCCACTTTGCATAAGTGCTGGCGATAAACAGATAAAAAAAATAGCTTGGTGTACTGGAGCTGCGCAACGTATGATCAAAGAAGCTCTAGCTTTAGGAGTTGATGCCTTTGTTAGTGGCGAAATATCAGAAGATACCGTACATTTTGCACGCGAAAATAATATTCATTATATAAGTGCAGGACATCATGCAACAGAAAGATACGGAGTTCAAGCTTTAGGTAGCTGGATACAAAACATACATGGAATACAACACTTGTTTATCGATATAAACTCTCCGGTATAGTAAATTAATTAGGTTTATCACTAATGAATAATTTATATAACAGACATCTGATATCTATGTCTGCATTAACCACAACTGATATAACTAATATCATTAAGCGTGCAACAGAGTTAAAACAACAAGCAGAATATAATCTACTTGCTAATAAAATAATCGCTTGCTGCTTTTTTGAGCCATCTACCAGAACTAGACTATCTTTCGAGTCAGCAGCATTAAGACTTAATGCTAAAATACTTGGATTAGGCGATATCAACGCAACCTCTTTTGCAAAAGGTGAAACTCTAGAAGACTCCATACGAGTTATGAGTGCATACGCAGACTTACTATTAATTAGACACCCGCAAGCAGGCATGGCGCAACTAGCAGCTGATTATTCTGAAGTTCCAGTGGTAAATTGTGGCGATGGCACTAATGAACACCCTACACAAACATTAATTGATTTATTTAGTATTCAGGAATGCCAAGGAACATTAAACAATTTACATGTTGCTTTTGCTGGAGATTTAAAACATTCACGCACAGTAAATTCTTTAATTAAAGCGTTATCTCAATTTAATACTTCATTTTCTTTTGTTGCTTCCGAAGGTTTACAGCTTCCAGAAAAAAATATATCGCTATTAAAGCAAAATAATAACAGTTATAAATTAACTAACAATATTGCTGATGTAATACCCGAAGCAGATATAATATATATGACTCGAGAACAAAAAGAACGTTTTGCAGATAATACTATAGCTAATGGCATAACTACACTTAATTTAAAGTTATTACAACAGGCAAAACAAAATTTAAAAATACTGCACCCACTTCCTAGATTAACAGAACTGCCTACTGTTATCGATGACACACCATATGCTTATTATTTCCAACAAGCAAAAAATGGAATTTTTGTGCGCCAAGCAATACTTAGTCTTATTTTACAAAATAGAGCATAATTTATAATTTTATTGTAGAATATATGTAACATAACCAACAGTCAAAGGATAAAATATGCTATCAGAATATAAAAAACATATAGAAGAACGTTTGGCACTAGGCATTCCTCCATTGCCTTTAACTGCTGAACAAGCTGACGATTTAGTAAAGTTATTACAAAAACCACCTCAAGGTGAAGAAGATTTATTATTAGATTTAATATATACTAAAGTATCTCCTGGCGTAGATGAAGCCGCTTATGTAAAAGCAGGCTTTTTATCTGCCATAGTTGAGGGAAAATCTACTTCACCATTAATAGATAAAAAATTAGCAGTTGAATTGCTAGGTAATATGCATGGTGGTTATAATGTAGCTACATTAATTAATTTACTCGATGATAAACAACTAGCACCTCTTGCAGCTGAGCAATTAAAGCATACTATATTAGTCTTTGAAGCCTTTCATGATATAGCAGAAAAATCTAAAACTAATGAGTTCGCTTTAGATGTTATTAAGTCATGGGCTGAAGCTGAATGGTTTACTCATAATCCAGAAGTAGCCAAAAGCATAAAAGCTTGTGTTTTTAAAGTAACTGGTGAAACTAATACCGATGATTTATCACCTGCTCCCGATGCTTGGTCGAGACCAGATATCCCGCTACATGCACGTTCTGCTTATAAAATGAAGCGCGATGGTTTAGAGCCTATAGAAGCAGGAGTTGTTGGTCCATTAACCCAAATAGAACAAGTAAAAGCCAAAGGTTTACCAGTAGCTTTTGTTGGCGATGTCGTAGGTACCGGATCTTCAAGAAAATCTGCTACTAATTCAGTAGTGTGGTTTTTTGGTAATGACATCCCAGGAGTTCCAAATAAAAAATCAGGTGGAATTTGCATAGGCAGCAAGATAGCTCCAATTTTTTTCAATACTATGGAAGATGCAGGTGCATTAGTTTTTGAGGCTCCTGTAGATAAACTAGCCATGGGCGATATTATCGAAATTCTGCCATACGAAGGTAAGATTTTATCAGCAACTGGTGATATATTGGCAGAATTTAACATAAGGTCTGATGTACTATTCGATGAAGTACGTGCTGGCGGTAGAATTAACCTAATTATCGGTAGAGGATTAACCGATAAAGCTCGACATGAATTAGGTTTAGAGTCATCTACATTATTTCGTCGTCCCCAAGAACCAAAACAAACAACTGAAGGTTATACTTTAGCACAAAAAATTGTTGGTAAAGCATGTGGTGTTGACGGTATACGTCCTAGGCAATACTGCGAACCGCATATAACTACAGTAGGTTCTCAAGATACCACTGGGCCGATGACAAGAGATGAACTAAAAGATTTAGCCTGCTTAGGTTTTTCTTCTGATTTAGTAATGCAATCATTTTGCCATACTGCTGCTTACCCTAAACCTGTGGATTTAGATACTCAACATACTTTACCTAGCTTTATTATGAATCGAGGTGGGGTTTCATTAAAACCTGGCGATGGCATTATTCATAGCTGGTTAAACCGTATGCTACTACCAGATACTGTCGGTACTGGCGGCGATTCACACACTCGTTTTCCACTTGGTATTTCTTTTCCTGCTGGCTCAGGCTTAGTTGCTTTTGCAGCAGCAACTGGGGTGATGCCGTTAGATATGCCAGAGTCTATATTGGTACGCTTTAAAGGCAAAATGAACCCAGGAATAACCTTAAGAGATTTAGTTCATGCTATTCCACACGCAGCTTTAAAACAAGGATTACTAACTTTAGATAAAAAAGATAAAAAAAATATTTTCTCTGGAAATATTTTAGAAATAGAAGGTTTAGAGCATCTTACTGTTGAACAAGCTTTTGAACTTTCCGATGCCTCGGCAGAAAGATCAGCTGCTGGTTGTACTATTACGTTATCTGATTCTTCGGTAATTGAATATCTACAATCTAATATAGTAATGTTAAAATGGATGATTAGCGAAAACTATGGCGATCGTAGAACCATAGAAAGAAGAATTAGCAAAATGGAAGATTGGCTAGCAAATCCTAAACTAATGCGTGCAGATGCAAATGCTAAATATCTAGAAATTATTGAAATAGATCTTAATGAAATTAAAGAGCCTATCTTGTGTGCACCTAATGATCCCGACGATGCTAGATTATTATCTGAAGTAGCTGGCGATAAAATAGATGAAGTATTTTTAGGATCCTGCATGACTAATATAGGACACTTCCGTGCAGCTGGAAAACTAATTGAATCATTTGATCAGCCATTAAAAACCAGATTTTGGATTTCTCCTCCAACACGAATGGATAAACAGCAATTAGAGAAAGAAGGTTTCTATAAAATCTTTGCTAAAGAAGGTATTCGTACAGAAATTCCTGGTTGTTCTTTATGTATGGGCAACCAAGCTAGGGTAGAGGCAGGTGCAACTGTGCTATCGACATCGACTAGAAATTTTCCTAACAGGTTAGGTGATGGTGCTAATGTTTATCTATGTTCAGCAGAGTTAGCAGCTATTGGAGCATTATTAGGAACAATACCCGATGTAGATACTTATATGCAGTACTCTAGCAAGTTACAAAGTATGTCTAGTGATATTTATCATTATATGAACTTTGATAAAATGAGCGATTACCAAAAAGCATCAGAAAATATTGTTGCTAGTGGTTAAATATGACCTTCTATCTGAAGGTCATACTTAACTGAAGGTAGATAAATTAACTTATTCCTCTTCAGCTACAACAATAACACGTATAGAAGCATTTACATCTGCGTGTAGATGTACTCCTATGTTATATTCTCCAACTGATCTTATTGGACCATTTGGTAGCATAACTTCTCTTTTTTCTGTTTTAAAACCAGCTTGAGTAATTGCTCCTGCTAAATCTTTTGCTGTAAAAGAACCAAATAGTTTACCCGTAGCTCCTGCTTTAGCAGTTAGGGTTATTTCTATATCATTCATTTCTTCAGCACGTCTTTTTGCACCTTGCAAATCTAATTCTGCTGCTGCGAATAGTTTATCTTGCTTCTCTTTGAATGATGCCATTGCTTCATTTGTAGCCAATGTAGCAGCCCCAAAACGAATGAGGAAATTTCTAGCAAAACCAGGAGATACTTTGACTATGTCGCCTATATTTCCTAATTTAGCTATTTTTTTTAATAAAATAACTTTCATGTTTTTACTCTATAACATTAAATATGTAATATTACTAATCTTGCTTAATAATTTGTTTGTTACGAAAATTATATATTGCATCCAAACAAGCTAAAAAAACAGTTACTAAATACATAACTTGAATTAAAAATATCATACTAGTATACAACAAAGATAAAAGAATATTTTTATACTTAGTTGCTACGCAAAAATTATGACATAACGATAATCCTGCAATAAAAAATGGTACTGTCATTATAAAAGTTATTACTATAAAAGAGTAACTTATTTTTATTGCAGCTATTGATAAGAATAATAAAAATATACTCAGCTTATCGAGCCTAATATTATAAAATTCAAGCTTAAAACCTCCTGGATTATAGATATAAGCTTGATATGATCTCGCCAAAAACAAGCACCCCACAGATAAAATAAATGTAAAGGCCTGTAATACTCCATCTATTATATAAGTATTAAGCTTCTTAACTGTTGCAACCGACACACTATGGTTGGCTTGTTGGTTTAACGCCTGATAAATAGTTTCCAACATAATATTTAATTGAATATAAGCATCAGGCATCAATATTTTAAAAACTATTAATAACAATACCATTATAGGAACTAATGACATTAACACCACAAACCAAGATTCTGTAGCTCTTAATATAAAAGCACCACAAACTGTAATTATTAAAGCAGTGATTATTAGAATATAATTTAATTTGTTTGCATCAACCCACAACAAGACTAAAAAAGGTAATATGGACCAAGGTAATATTTTAACACCTTTTGTCCCTTTACATAAAATTAAAAATCCTGTAATTGCAACATTTAACCAGCAGATAATCGGCAAACATCCTAAAATTAAAAGTATAATAATAGCATGGGTTTTGCTGCGCATCGCTAGTAGTGCTAAGGCTCGCATTCAAATAAATACCCTATGTAAATATTAGTGGTTATCCATATAAGGAAGTAGTGCTAAAAACCTAGCTTTTTTAATAGCTGTTGCTAGTTGGCGTTGAAACTTAGATTTAGTTCCTGTAACTCTACTAGGAACAATTTTTCCTGTTTCAGAAATATATGCTTTTAAAGTTTCTATATCTTTATAATCAATTTCAGATATACCTTCAGCAGTAAATTTACAGTATCTGCGACGACGAAAAAAACGTGACATAAATTTAATTCTCAAAAAGTTAAAAGTTTATGATAAATAGTTACTTGTTATTTCTATGAAGAAAAAGTTTATTTAACAGTGTTTTCAGCTTCTGTATCTTTTACAGGCTGAGTGTTGTTATCTTCAGGGGAAATCATTATAGAAGGTTCAGTAACAGCACTATCTTTTTTGATTACTAAATTACGAATTATAGCATCACTGTAACGGAAATTATTTTCTATTTCTATAAGGGTTTGGTTATCGCATTCAATATTCATTATTACATAATGAGCTTTATATGCTTTTTTAATTGGATAAGCTAGAGCTTTTCGACCCCAGTCTTCTAATCTATGTACAACTCCATCAGCTTTCGCTATGATTTCTTTGTATCTTTCGATTATTTCTTGTGCTTTTTCACTTTGATCGGGATGAATCAAAAAAACAATTTCGTAATGACGCATTAAATTTCCTTATGGATTAAAGCCTAAAAATAGTAAATAACTATTATTTTTAAGCAAGGATTTGGTTTTATATATCTTTTATTTGAAAGAATAAAACCGTAAATATAACAGGATTATAAATAAACCTATCAGTATTTTATAACAAAAAAAATAAAATATCCAAATGCAAGACATAATGCCTGCATTGCAGTGGATATTTTATTTGTAAAGATACTATGCAGTTTGACTAGCTACTGCACCATCTTTAGTATTTTCTGATGCAGAGTTGTCTGTATCAGTAGTTTGATTTTGAGTACGTGCTATAAACTGTTTGTTTAACGAACGAGCAGCTAATATCCAGCAACCAATTATTCCGAAAAGAATTATAGCAACATAAGGTGTAATTGCAGCAAGAGAGCCTAACCAAAGGATTAATCCTTGTTGCACTAATGCACCACCAGATTTACCCATTCTAGCAGCTACTACGTCTACAGCAGCTTTACCTTTAACTTTTTGCTCTTGATCTAGAGGTATATAAGCCATTTCTTTAGTAGGATCAAATAATGCATACTTACTTGATTTACTCATAATGTTTTGTGCTGTACCAAAGATAACTGCCATCATTAAAGGTGTGGTACCTAAATAAGCAACTACCCCAGATAGATCACTACTATAAACAATCATGCTGAAGAAAACACCACCAGTGATTAAAAGCACTACTGGAGTAATCAAGGCTGCAATGCCCCAACCGAAGCGACGTAGAACATTACCACCAACAAAAAGCATCATAAATATAGTAACAATACCTGTTATTTGTGAAAAGCTACCCATAAATGTGCTATAAGCATTAGGATCAGGATATTGTAATTTTAACTGGCTTTTCCAAGTTACTTCAATTAAGTTTATTGAAACACCATAAGCTAATACCAATATAGCAATGCAACCTAAGTATTTAGAACGGATTAATTGATTAAAGCTTTCTTTCATAGATAGCTTAGGTTTAGATTTTTTCTTCTTAACTTGAGTTTGATCGTAAAATCTAGGATCAGTTAATACATTTTTGTTGATCCACCAGTATACAGCCATAATAACTAAGCCAGATACAAACACCATGCCTATCAAGTAATATAAAGATAACTGCCATGGATCTGCACCTACAGGAAGGTTTTCACGTACTCCAGACGCCCACTTAATTAACCAACCAGATACAATTAACGAGAAGTTAGCAAAAAGGCCAAATAAAGCATAAAATCTTTTAGATTCAGAAACCTTAGTAATGTCATTAGCAAAGCCCCAGAAAAGTAGTGATAAAGCTACACTGCCCCATAATTCAGACATAATGTAAAATAAAGAATAAGTCCAGTTTCTTAGTATCGCAATTAGTCCATGAGCACCTACTGGTAAATGATCTTGTAACATATCACAAAATTCATTAGGGTGTAAATAATCTTTAGCAGGATAAAGCACTAAAGCAAAAAGCCCAAAAAATACTAAAAAAGGCATTACCGAGTAGTAAAATAATTGAGGTTTTGTCACCTTATTACTTAGCTTAGCGTAAATCAACATAAAGATTATAGCACAAGGAAGCACACCCCAAAACTTAAGGAATGGAATAACCTCTGCTCCGCCACCAGGGGCTGTTACAATAAGAGTATCTTTTGTATCTCTTAATATAGTGTAATTGAATAAAATAAAGAAAAACAATAAAATCATTGGTATCAATTTTTTTAGCTCATAATTATGTATAGGCCAAAGAATTGATCTTATTTTTCCAAATTCAGGTTGAGAATTTGCCATATTTAATCAGATCCTTTAAAAAAATCACATTCTTTGCTCTTTAAAATCCTCTGTGTATTCCTTCTAAAGCGATGGTGCTCATACGGAATTATTTACATTTAAAATGGATAACTTGCCAAGATTTGACCAATATAATTACTTCTACTACGACACACCTATTTTTTTCAACTAGATTCTTTATGTTGCATTAGACTTACTCAAACGGACAAAAGTACGACAAATTGTTTAAAAGAGTTTAATGAATGGAAAAATTTTCGTATATAAATTATTAAAGTTCTACATTCATAAAGTAAGTTAATTTACTATAATAATTAAATTAACGTGCTGAATTATACATCAGCATAAAAAAAATTACAATATTTATTATAAATATTTTATATTATGTAGCTCGTTATTATCAATATGCTGATAAATTTATGGATTTAATCTAAAATTCACATCCTATAGCAGCTATTAATACTTAGTTAGAGACATTTATTTAATATAAAGTTCATATATTATACATTTTAGTTGTATGATGTAGCTACAAACGCTAGATTTTTGGAATAAATAAAATAGAAAGTTAGCTCCAAGCATCAACGTTATAGTCAATTTTTAGATTATACACTTGGCATTTTCATCTGCCGCATGTATAGACATCATTCCAATCCATCTGCTGAAGAGATACAGGGTCAGTTCCATAATCAATATACCATTTTTTAAGGCTTTCATAGCTATAATAATTATTATTCAAGCATACAATGTCATCAGCTACTTCTTGTGTGATAAGGCATATTTTATCAGCGCTCTGAAAAGAAGCGGGATGCAATTCATTATAAGCGATTAACTTGTTTTTTCTTTGAAATTTTTTCCAAGGAGACCATTGCTCTAGATAATCCATAAACTCTACAGTAAAAGATTTATCTAAATATAGCTCAATATTTTTTACATCTTCTTCTGTAACTAAAGCTATAAATTTTTTACTTTCCTGTGCCATATTTTGTATAGAAACTGGTAAATTATATTTTTTAGACAATATAATGTGGAATATATTTTCTATTTCAACATGATTTCCTAAAGGAGCAAACCGTTGTTTTTTATTTAGCTCTATTGCATAAGTTTTAATTTTTTCAAGGATAAATACTTTTTTAGCGCTAGATAATAATTTTTCCTCTGTCATGTCAGCAATATTACTGTCAATTAAATTAACAAACATTGCAACCTCAAGATCACTTAATGCTAATAGTACATGATCATGACAACCATTCATGCTATCATTAATTCTACATAAAGTTTCCGTTTTTAATTCAGTTGTACTCAGCAACACTAAAAAGATATTTATTATGCGATTAGCTATTGCTCGTTTAGATATCACTGAATGCTTAAATTCTGCGGTTTCAATTAACTTTTGCAGAAAAAGGAGTAATTGTTTTTTTTCTATATTATTTAAGGATGCAAATTTAGTGTTAAGCATTATTAGTTTCGGCGAATGGCCTTGTATATTTGCTGACTGGCATAAATAATTAATAGCATCTGGCAATGAAGTTAACCGAAACTTAGAATTATATAAATTAACATAAAACTGTGGATCAAAAAGCTTTAATAAAAAATTAGAAATAAATATAAAGACCGAGTTGTTATATTTATTAATTGAAAAATCTAATGATAACAATGCAAATAACACTGCCATTGTAGTTAACACAGGTGTAGAAAATTTGTATAATTCCATTAATACTAAACTAACTAAAGAAATACCAGTACCTATGCCGATAAAATGTATCAGTTTTTGACAACTATAACTTTTAGCTATTTGAATAGATGTAATATTATATTGTTTTATAGATTGTTGTTCTGGTTGTTTAGAGAATATCTGGTAAATATTAGTGTTATCTCCTATAAATCTATCAACAATAAATACACCAGCAACTAATAGATAATGACTAAGTTTTTCCCCAACATAACATCCTAACATACTAACTTTTGATAAAGCTAATAATGGTATTGATATTGTCTCTGCACCTGCTCTTAAAAGAGGTTTGTTATTGAAATAATTAAGTAATCTTCTTGTTTGTATTTGGCTCTTAAATTCTTCGGGGGTTATAGTAACATTTTGTGAATTAATTTCATTCATTTTTATTCTTAATTTAAAAGATATAGTATAAGGCGTATAAGTATAGATGACTGCTAGGTTATAATACCATGTAAAGATTGAAAGTCTATACAAGTGGCAGATAAAAATGCTAAATTGTAGGGCTAAAGAAAAAGGTTTAATTCAAGGCAAAATATCGCAGAAATGCACATGCGGTTCTATCTTCCACCTGTATAAGTAAAAATTTTAAGTATGTAAAAATAACAAAGTATAGCTCTATTACACATAGGTTAAGACAATGAAACAAACAACAATTATTTGTTATTGCATTTTAGCATTTATAATCCCAATTTTTAATATAACTTTAGTAAAAGCATTGGATATTTACGAACAAGATTATTGGAAAAATATAAGTATTTCCGAAGTAAAAGATATTTTAGCAAGCAAAAAAGATATTCTAAACTTGAAAACAGAAGAACAAGAAGGTGATACATTTTTTGTATATGCCGTTTTATATTGTAAAAATTTAGAAATAATTCGTTACCTAATCAAACAAGGTGGTGATGTAAACTATAAATCTGCATTCCAGCAAACACCGCTATTACATCGTGCTATTTACGTAAATATACCACTCGCTATTATTCAGGAATTAATCAATTCTGGAGCAAATGTAAATCAAGTTGATACTTATAATATAACTTCTCTGATGCTTGCTATGAAAGAATCAAATATGCCTGTAGTTGAAGTATTAATCAATAATGGTGCTGATTTAAATGTTGTCGATATAGACGGGGTTGGGTTAGAAGGTTATGCTTATGGAGATATTGCTGATAGTAGCATATACCAACAACGTATAAAACCTTTTGCTAAACGCTCGCTACCCCATACATGTTTTTTCTGGTATAGAGCAACGGTAGATGATGTTATAGAATTAGCTAAATCAAACTATGATTTTAATCAAAGCTTCAGATTTGATAAGAAAATTCTTATGTATGCAGCAGAAGCAACTACGAATCCAGATGTTATATGCGAATTGATTAAATATGATAATAATGTAAATTATATTAGCGAATATGGCGATAAAAACGCACTATTTTTTGCCATTGATAACTTTAAAGATAATAATAACCTACATGCAATAGAAGCTTTAATTTCTGCTAATATTTCCTTAAACATAATCGATAGCAATGGCAATACAGCTCTATCTAAGGCTTTATATAACGGCACACCAGAACTTATTGAGCTACTAATACACCATAATGCTAAGCTACCAAAAAACATAGCCAAGGAAGATTTATTAATATCTGTTAAGTATAATAAAAGCTTAAAAAATAGCCTTGTATATGAAAAAAATATTTTACCTATGATACAAGAACATAAGTAGTAATTATTGGTAGTGTTCGATAGTCAACAGGATTGT
>CAKNAD010000073.1:0-1940 GCA_929200515.1 Candidatus Gorgonimonas leptogorgiae
CCATTGTGGTAAGGTCTATTATTAGCAATAAAGGTTCATCATTAAATAATCTACCGGTTGTAACTTCTATGTTTCCAGCTTGTTTACAAGTGATTACATTTAATAAGTCATTATCATTTAAATTATTATTGTTATCTAATTTAACAATAGTACTAGCATGATATTCTCGGTTATAAAAGTCTATGACTTGTTGTTTTTGCTGCTCGTTTTGAGTACAAATTACTACATCTTCTATTATTTTACTTGTTGTATGTTGTTTATTAGCAATTTCCGTTGCAGTATAGCGTTTATTTTTACTATGAATATTTGTTTGCGTAGGATTTTCTGTTACTGCTGTTGTATTAGTTAGCTGGTAATTGTTATTAATATTCATAGATGCCTTAACTATTTAAGTAATAATAATTTTAACTTAGATTATGGAATCTATATAAAGTTCATTTTTTTATTCATATATTTTTCATCTTCCAAGTGTATAAACTTTATGGTACCAATTAAGTCTGTCTTTCATCTTGCTATATGCTGGTATAGTATCAATACATAATTGCGCTACCTCAGGGTTGTTTTTTTCTAAAGCTTTTAGTGTATCTTCACATAAATTAAATTTTTTTATATCTAGTAAATATTGTTTATCATTAATACTTAATGTGCTGGTTATAATTTTTGTAATATAAGTCAGAGCAAAATTTACTGATAATGATATAGAATCTCCATCATATAATAGTAGCTCTTTTTCAACCATGGGTAATTTAAAATCTAATAATGATACTTTTGCTTTATTAGAAATGTTCTGAGTATTTAAAATTTTATCTAAATAGCTTTCTAAGAATTTTAATTTGTTATTATTTTTAAATAAATAGGTAATCCAAAATTTACCGTTAATATTATCTCCAGTAATTAATTTTATTTTTGTGTATTCAGTAAGCGTATTAGCATTTAAAATATCTTCTAAATATTTATTAAACATTTGTAATCTATACTTATAATATTTTTCTATTATATATTTGCAAGATAGCATGTATAAATTAGAGCGTGGTGATTTAAATTTATAACTTAATAAAGTTATTTTGTCTTCTGGGCTAATGTCCTTGCTTTTTAATACAGTGGTATAAAAAACTTCCCAAGCTACAGAAGAATTATCTAACATACTATTATATATAGATCCAGTATATGGAAAATTAAGGGCTTTTATTTTATCTTGTACATTACAAGGCAGTGATAAAATATCTTTTATGTAATCATTTATTGATTCAGCATGGTTTTTAAAACAAGCCTGAACAAAACCATAAATTTTACAATAAAAAATTGGTGTTTTTTTACTAAAGTTTGGCAGAATCCATTTAATAAAAAATAAATTTGGCATTCCAGGAATCTCATTGAATATTACCGGGTTTAAAATATCATTATTTTTTGGTATGATTCCTGTTTTGTAATGACCATAGTTTAACAGGCCTGCTATTTTTGTTGTAGTAATATCGCCTAATATTTGAATGCATGCTTCTTTATTTGTTGTCACAGTTTCTATACTTAAAAGTGCTCCATAGTCTTGAGAAAAATAACGGTATTTATCAAGTAAATTCATAAAATCATATATTCCTAGATGATTAATATCATTGGCATTATTCAATATAAATATTTTATAACAATTAGTTGCTTTATCTGGGTCATAAAATTTTAAAATTAACCTATTATCTTTTTTTTCTACAATAATAGCATACGCATGGTTTGTGGTTATTAATAAATAACCTTGGGAGTTGTTATAAGGCTTATTACTTATCAATGTTGCTATATCAGTTAAAGCATCTAGTAAATTATTAAAACTGATATAATAAGCTGACTTAGGAATTTTTTTATTATAATTATCAATATGTTCCGACTTTAATGCTGGTTGAGATTTGATTGCTTCAATGCTAAAAAATTCTCTTGGGTGTATGCCTTGAGCT
>CAKNAD010000073.1:1950-11653 GCA_929200515.1 Candidatus Gorgonimonas leptogorgiae
TCTGTAGTTTTTATCTCTGATAAAAATATTACCAATAAAATCTTTATCTTGTATTTTATTATTTAAATAATTTTTATTACTATCTGAATCATGTATTAAAATAGAATACTTTTGTAAATTGTTACTGATTGCTCTTTCAGTAAATGGCAATTTATTATCTATTAAATATCTTTTTTTATTTTCAATATATGCTAAATAATCTTTTGATGTAATATCTAGGTTACAACTATAACGCATTGAAAAACAAGGTGATTTTTTAGAAAATTTGGTAAGGTTTTTAAATAAAGGGGTTGTTTTTTTAGCTAAAAATGCTATCTTATTCATAATTATTCTACTTTTATTTTCATTGTTGTTTTTCTATTAAGTTCCTGATTTGATACTATTTTTTTTAATCAAGTAAACCATAAATATAAAATTTTATTAGAAAAATATCAAGTTAATAAAAATACATATTAAAATACATTCAATAAAATAGTTGTTAAAAAATATATATTAGATACAATTTATATAAGATGTATAACATCTTATATAAAATCACATAACAACTTATACGTCTGTAGTATTTAAACAAGTAATAATAATGATTATAATACAAGGCAATATTTCATGAAAAAAAGTATATTTTACTCTTTAGTTTTACTCTTAGTTTCTGTCAATATAGCTCTAGCACAAGACTTAAGCCGTAGTTATCATTTATTTATTCATCAAAGCGATTGTGCAACTCATGTTACGTTATATTATAAATTAACCGCAAAAGAAAACATGGGTGAAAAAGACTACATAATTACAGTTGCCAAGGCTTCTGCTGATTTATTATCAACTACAGATACTCTTGATAAACAATCTGATGATGGTCTTAATATCTATATAGGCATGGCTGAGCAGTGTCTTAAAAAATTACAAAATATTTACAACCCAGATGTAGGAGACAATACAGTTGTCAACCTAACATCTATAATGATAACTAACGAAAGTTGCTCAAAAGACAATACAGATACATCTTTAAAATCAACTAATTTTAAAAGCGTATTAAATCAAGCATTACAAAAATATAATTTTTTATGTGATGTTGATAATATTAAACTCATAGATTACTTTAACTTTTTAACTAAAGTTACTCAAGTAATAATGGATAAAAACAATAGTAATAAGCTAAAACAAGATACTAACGACTTAACTGTAGCTGCTTACACTTTTTTTATATCTAGTTTTATTCAGGCCACTAAAATTCCTAATGATATATTAACTGATAGTAATGCGATTAATCAAAGAATTGTATTTACTGGTGGCTATAGTAGCCTAGGATACAAATTCTCAAATTTACTTAAAAAAACTGAAGATATAGATACTACTGAAAATAAGTTACGTACATTTGTTATGGATGCAATTACACAAGAAGAAGCTATTAAACAAAAACAACAACCTAATCTATTAGACTTACCAAGTCGGTCATTATATTCAATTAGGGATGAAATCGATAATAATGAAAGCACTACATCAATTAACTATGCAGCTAAAGGTTTAGCTATTAGTAAATACTGTCTAGATAACAATAATATATCTTTAGAATCTGATGATAGCGATGATACAGATGTTGCATTAATAAAATTAAAATCTTCTACAATCGAAGTAATCAATGAAAGTATTGACTCTTTATTAAATTTAAATAAAAACAATGTTCATTTTTTTATCGATAACAGTGTTGTAATAATAACTGGAGATTTATTTGACTCTGATTTTATTACCACAAAATATAAACAACTTCTTGATAAAAAAATTAGTGAACACCAAATAAAAAGTAAAGTATCTATATTGAATATGACGGAAATAATGCCATTCTTAATACTAGCAGCCGAAAAGTGCATAATGCAACAGTAGTGTTTTTATAATTTTAGAGATACTATCAAACTAGCTAATTATATTCGCTAGTATTGTTTCGTATATTTTAGCAAGTTTTAATATATCTGGTATCAGTAATTCTTCATTAGGCTGATGAATACTAGCATTTATTGGTCCTAATTCTACTACTTCGGTACCTAACGGAGCAATAAACCTGCCATCGGAAGTTCCACCAGATGTAGACAACTGTGGTTCTAAGTTTACTTCTTGATTAATAGCTTGAGATACAGCATTAATAAGAGTAGTTTTTTTGGTTAAAAAAGGTTCGCCACTTAGTTGCCAAATTATATTATAATCAATATTTAATTTATCTAATATTGTAGCAACTTCAGTTTTAATACAATCAGCAGTTAGCTCGCTAGAATAACGAAAATTAAAAGCTAGCTCGACGCTATTAGGCACCACATTAGATACTTTACTAGATGATTGAATACTCCATATTTGAAATTGAGTAGGGTCAAAAAATTCGTTGCCATTATCCCAAATTTGTTTAGTTAGATTATCAATTACAACATTTAATTTATGTATAGGGTTATCTGTATATTGAGGATAAGCAATATGTCCTGTAGTTCCATGTATTGTTAAAAAACCATGTAAAGAACCTCTTCGACCTACTTTTATAGTATCTCCCAATATTTTACTACTTGATGGCTCACCAACTAAACAGTAATCGATAAATTCATTGGTTGATTTTAAATATTCTACAATTTTAGCGGTTCCATCTTTTGCTTCGCCTTCTTCATCGCTAGTAATAAGCATAGCAATGGAACCTGTATGATTAGGGTTTTTATCAATAAACCGTCTAATAGCTGCAATCATAGCGACTATTGAGCCTTTCATATCAGCAACACCTCTACCATATATAGTCCCATTATTAATTGTGGGATTAAATGGAGGTGTTTTCCAGAATGTTTCATTCCCTGCGGGAACAACATCTGTATGCCCAGCAAAAGCAAATACTGGCTTAGTTTTACCTTTACGTAAAATTAGATTACTAACTGAATTAGAGTTTATTATTTTAACATCAAAACCTAAATGCTGTAGTTGATCTATTATTAATTGTTGACAACCTGCATCTTCTGGAGTAATTGATTTTCTTTTAATTAATTGGCAAATTAAATCTATAATATATTCATCAGTTGTATCAGTTTGCATTTGCATTCCATTTTAATTAAATTTGTAGTAAAAACTACTATATTTGAAGAAACGTATCTTTAGTTTATATACTGAACACTAAAAAGCTAATAAAATTTTTTTCAGAGATTATTTAAAATAATTGTTTAAAAATAAAAACTAAAGTGAACTAATTAACCATAAAGATATCTTATCATAAGATACATTTTTTTATATCTTAGCAAAAAAGCATATTATTTTAAATTTATAGCATAAATATATTTTAGGCTTTCTGTAATTTGAAAACATAATAACAAGTTAGGTAAATAAATTGGAAACCATTAAATTATCTCCAAATAGTCACACTGGCGAGCAAGTAAACAACAATAATCCTAGTGTAAATTCAAATATTAGAAACAGCATTTATATACTAAATGATGATTGTGTAAGAAATGTTTTATCTTATATAGATACAGTAGAAGACTTAACAAATTGTAAAAGTCTTAATAAACGATTTTTTAATTTAATTGATAACACAACTTTTATGGATAAACTATTAGATAATTTTTTTAAAAATTGTCATTTACAGCCAAATTTTTTTTTGTTATCAATAAAATATCTTCAAGCTATTAATAATCAAGTATCAACGACATCTAAAATAGCCGTTAGCGATGATAGCAATTTAAATATACAAGATACTAATTTAAAGAAAAAATTATTTTTTTCTATAGAAAAACAGTTATCTGCAATACAAGAAACTAAATTTAAAACCATAGCAACAGTAGAACATGATAAGTCTATAAATGAAATATGTTTTAGTGATGATAATAATTTTTTTGCTACTGCTTCTAACGATGGTACCGTACAAATATATAAATTCACCGATGATAATTGGCAACCATTTTGTAGTTTAAGGCATGGTAATGACGTAAAACAAATTATTTTTAGTCCAGATAGTAGTTTTATAATAACTTCATCTTATTTCGCACATAAAATATGGAAACTTTCTGAAAAAAACTATAATCTTACTAATACCATGAATAATAACTATTCTTCTATGATTATTTTTAGAAATGATAGCAAAAGATTTTTTTTGACACGTGATAGTAGCGATAGAATAACAGTATATGATTTCACTAATAATACTTGGCAAAGTGTATTTTTTGTAGAAAATAAGAATTTGAATAGTTATTTTAATCTTAGACAAGCTAGTTTTCTTGATCGCCCTGATATACCAAAAAATATTAAAGAAGATGAATGGTTATCGTTTATTATAAAAAGATATACAATGGCTCCTAAATACAATTTATTTTGTGATTTTGGTGATGAAGAATTAGCTGACAAAACAAAAGATATTCTTCATGGCACCAATTGGCGACAAGTAGACGAAATTTTTCAGCGTGGGATAAAATTTGTTAATTATAGTAAAAATATGCGCTTGATTTATGTATGTGCATTACATAGCTTAATTATAGAATATATTGACAACAGATGGAAGCTGAAATGTAAATTTGCTAGTATAGATGAATTTTTAGATTTTAGTCCAGATAATAAACGAATTCTGGCACTTAATTATTATAGTGAAGAAAGATTATATATAGTTAGTGTTTGGAATATAAATAGTAACAAAGCATATCAAGAGTTAATTTTATCAGATACAACTACGGCTAAATTTAGTAAAAATGGCAAATATATAATAGCAACTCATTTAAATAAACAAGTTACAATATGGTGCTTTACAGATGGTGCTTGGAGAATAACATCATCTGTAGACTACGACAAGCGTGTAAACAAAGTGTTTTTTAGTAATTATAATTGGATGGTAGCAACTGTAGATCATAAAACTGCGACTATCTCGGAGATAGTTAATATAAGTAAAGTAGCAATTAAAAATAATACCTCAAGACTAGAGCAGGAAATCCAATTTAATGAAATTACCAATCTTTTAGAAGTAAATGATATATTTTTTAGTGCTAACAGTGATTGCTTTGCTACAATTAAGAATAACGTTGCTGAAATATGGCATGCTACAGCTAATAGCTTTACAGTTTTTGCAACGTTGAAGCATCAAGATGATATATCAGGTATTTTATTTAGCCCTAGTAACTCACATATTATAATCTACTCAGAATTATCTACTAATATATGGGAATTAACAGCAGGAGGGTATAATAAAAAAGCAAATATATCAACTCAAAGCCAACCTTATATAGACTTAAAAGAAGATGGCAAAAAAGTTTTAATTGCAGAAAAAAATAATCCTATAAAAATATTTAGCTTAACAAATACTACTTTAGTAGAAAATTTAGTTATTAATCAAGATATAGATGCTTTTGTAGTAAACGAAGGTGTCTTTATACCTTTGTTAGAACAAATTAAAGAAGATAGCTGGTTAAATTTTACATTGCAGAAATATATAATAACTACAATAGCTCAACAAAACAGTGAAGTTGACATGATAAGCATGCTAGATTATTTAAAATTAAAGGGTCAACTTAATGAGTTTCAAAAAACAATACAAGATATTATTTACACTAAAGAACATAAAGCTTATAGTTCATTTGGTTTGCCTAATCCAAGTATAGTGTCTTATAGCCTGGATAACAAACTAATATATTTTGGTTTTAAACATAGAAGTTGTGTTGTTTTAGAAAATAATAATAATCAATGGAGAAAAAAAAATATATTTTATGGTGACACATCGCAAGCTAGTTTTAGCTCAGATAACCAAAGAATTGTTACCATCTCTAGCATAGCAGATTTAGGGCGTATGGTAGTTTGGAATATTTCTGGAGATATAGCTTATCAAGAGCTTGGACTAAATAAAATAAAATATGCAAGTTTTAGCCCTAATAATAATTTACTTGCAACAAGTGATGACGATAAAACAGTAAAAATATGGTCTTTAATTAACACTCATTGGACAGTTAAGCGTTCTATAAATAATGATTGTAATCCTATTAATATTGTATTTAGCGAAGATTCAAAATACATTGCTATAGGCTATTACGATAAAACAGTTAAAGTTTTTCAATTATATTAGTATTTAAAGTTATTTATTAACCGATAGTAACTCTCGTTTTTTATGCAAACATGTTAATATATCTTTTAATAATTCTGTAGGTAAATATGCTTCAATAGGTAGTATCCAGCAGTTATTATCAGCAAAAGCTAAACATTTAACGGCATCTTTTTCGGTCATAATAACGGGGAGGTTGTCGTTAAATTTAATATCTTGTTGCTTATAACTGTAGTGATCGGGAAATATATGAGGTATTATTTCCATGCCAATATTCCTTAAAGAAGTAAAAAACTTTTCAGGATTACCTATTCCAGCTACAGCGTGTACCTTTTGTGGAGCTAGACCTGTAGTTTGATTAATAATTCTGATTGGTTGCTGAGTGACTATGTTGTAATGATAGTAATTAGATAGCTTATTGTTGCAACTACCATTTGTAGTATTGTTAATACATACTGCATTAAGTAAACTTAAAACTGAGCTTGATTCTCTTAATGGACCAGCTGGCAAACATAAGCCGTTGCCAATTCCTCTATCGCTGTCAATAACCGCTATTTCGTAATCTCTAGGCATTTTGTAATGTTGTAAACCATCGTCAGCAATAATTACTTCAATATTTAATTTATCGTGCATATATTGGCATGCTCGGTATCTATTAGGATCAATAACTACAGGTAATTTTAGTTTGTTATATATTAACCAAGGTTCATCTGCAGCTTGATCTACTGTAGATTCAACAGTTAGCAAGTATGGGAATATTTTGGTTTTAGCTTTATAGCCTCTACTGACTACCCCTACTTTAAAACCTTTAGTTGCTAAAAATTTTGCTAACGCAATTACAATTGGTGTTTTTCCTGCACCGCCTACTGTGATATTGCCAACAACAATAATAAAGGCTCCCGATACAGCTGTTTTGTTTACATAATAATTGCGTATGCATGTAGTAATGATTTTAAACAACCAGCTTAAGGGAGATAAAATCAAAGCAAACCAGTTATACTTGCTTTTTTTATACCATAATTTTAATACATAGCGTTGTACTTTGTTGCTGATATTTTCCATTAATAATAACCAGTAAACTTAATATATTATATTAACTATTGACAAAGTCTATAGTATGTGGATAATAGTTACTTCATGGTGAGCCTTTTGGTGCCCTGACAATAATGTACTGTAAACCCCGCCAGGATCGGAAGATAGCAACGGTAGCAGCTATATTGTGTGTTTGGGTTAGCTAATTAGGCTTGCCACCAAAAATATTACCGACTTCCAAATGCGTGCTGTAATCTAATATCTAACCATCAACCTATAAGTATAATTGCTCTCGACTATGAGCTATAAAAATCTTGCACGACGATACAGACCTTCAAATTTTGCCCAAATGATAGGCCAACCCCATGTCCTTAAAGCATTAGTTAATTCTATAAAAGCGGACCGTATTCACCATGCATATCTATTTACTGGTACTAGAGGAATAGGTAAAACCACTGTAGCTAGAATATTTGCTAAATGCCTAAATTGCCATAGTAATATCACTATGGAGCCTTGCGGTCATTGTGCTTCCTGCGAAGAAATAAATAAGGGTAGTGGTGTTGATTTAATTGAAATAGATGCGGCTTCACGTACTAAAGTAGAAGATACTCGAGAGTTACTCACTAATACTCAGTATGCTCCTGTCCATTCTAGATTTAAAATTTATTTAATAGATGAAGTGCACATGCTGTCACTACAAAGTTTCAATGCTCTGCTAAAAACTTTAGAAGAACCACCAGCACATGTAAAATTTTTACTAGCCACAACTGATCCGCAAAAAATACCTGTTACTATACTATCAAGGTGTTTACAATTTCATCTTAAGCAAATGACTCCTGATAACATTAGCAATTATATAGAACAAGTGCTAATTAAGGAAAATATTAACTATGAAGTATCAGCTTTAAACTATATAGCTAAAGCTGCAAATGGCAGTATGCGAGATGCCCTTAGTATTACCGATCAAGCTATAGCGTATACTGATTGCAACTTAACATCTACCGAAGTTGCAAATATGTTAGGTTCGGTAGATAGCAGCATATTAATTGATATTTTACATGCTGTTGCTACAAAAAATATAGCACCAGCGATTAATTTAGTTAGAGCTTTAGCGGAGCATAGCCCTGATTTCAGCTTAGTGTTTGACGATTTACTAGGAATAATTAATAATTTAGCTCTTATGCAAGTAGATGCAAAGCTGTGCGAGATACCAGGGCAACATAAATTAGTTTTTAATTTAGCTAAACTATTAACAGCTGAAGAGTTACAACTTTTTTATCAAATTATAATTAATGCTAAACAAGATGCTTCAATAATTGAAGATAGCAAAAGTATATTTGAGATGGCAATACTGCGGATGATAGCTTTTTCTCCAGAACAAGTTGAAGTTACAGATTATCCAGCAGATATACAGCAACAAGAAACCGACTATAAACCGGTTCAAACCATAGCTTCTGCTTACCCTAATACTAGCTTACAACAAAACGATAACTTTTCTGCTAAAACTACACAAGCTACAGAAGAGATAAATCACAAACAAGGTGAAGCACAGCCAACTCAAGAACCAAAAAGTCTAAAAGCAACGCAAAATCACGACAAACCCGCTGTATCAGCTAATCAACAGCAAGCTAATAATTCTATAAATCCTAATGTTAACGTAGATGACATAACAGTTGATAATTGGCACCTACTATTTTTTAAACTAAATATTACAGGAATGGCTAGAAGTATACTGATTAACTGCTCATATATTAGCTATCAGCAAAATCACTTACAGCTTTGTATCAATCAAGAGCATAATGATTTATTACAACAGGAACACCAACAAGAATTGCTTAATGCTCTAAATAAATATTTTAAAAAAGAAATATCTGTAGATATACTAGCAAGCCAACATAATAACATAACACCATACCAATGGTTAGCTCAGTATAAAAAGCAACAACTTCAAAACGCAACCAATGAATTAACACAAGATAACAGAATAATTAATTTTACCAATAGCTTTAACGCTGAGTTAATTCCCGATAGCGTTACTATTAACAACTGAGTTGTTTCATCAGTTATTAAAAAATACTATGTATGTTTGCATCGCACATAAACTATAAAGATATTAGTAAAATGCTAGGTTTTATGGCGGTAAAAATATTGACGGCTACTGTTAGCTGAGAATGTAAACCAATTAAATAAAATCTATTTACTATTGTTTGTTTTTATGTCAGTATCCCCAAAAACTCTTGTATTTTATTTATCTGTAATAAATATTTTTAACAATTTCAAAAGAAAAGAGTTATCATCATTCACTCCTATATTTTCAATGAAATTGTTAATTAATACTAAAATATCAATCACATATTTTTTTTGACAAATAGCTTAAATAATTTAACCTTAAAAGGATGTAAGGTATGCCTAATAACATAGATAGTTCAATATCTAACTCTTCTTTTTTACAATCTCAATCACAACAGTCTACTTCTGCGAAAAATAAGCCAACAGGGGTTAAATTTAAATGTTATACTTGTGATAAATATTTTATTTCTCAAAGCCGTTTAAAGATATACACGTCGTGAATGAAAATGCTAGCTTTTGGCAGATTAAACCTATAAGTGCATAAAATTAAGCGACTAGTTTAGATTTTTC
>CAKNAD010000074.1 GCA_929200515.1 Candidatus Gorgonimonas leptogorgiae
ACAGTGGTAAGTTTTATAATGATGTCGGTGCTCAATTAACTCATTTCGGTAATAATTTTTTCTTCGATGAAGCAAAGATAAAAATTACTAATAAAGGATGTTTTACAATACAACATAATTTAATACTAAAATCAAATCTTACAACTGAAGCTACTTTTATTATCGGTAATTTATTTTCTATAAATGAAAATAAATTAATAAAGACTGCTAATTCATCTTGCTATATAGAAAACCTTGTTGATGGAATTATTCAAAATTTAGGGGATATAACTATAAAAAATGTCACAGGCAAAGGCTACATTGATTATTTTACACCTATAACAAAAACTAAGGTAACAGCTAACGCCGAATTTCATATTGATCATCTAAGTGCAGGATCGAGTGAATCTTATATAGTAAATAATGGCTCTATTACTATAAATGCAGATGCAGAGTTAAATGAATCTACTATAGCAAATTATGGTGATGTTATTAGCTTTGGTAATACCAAATTTATAGGACCATTCGCTTATACTAATAGAGGAAACTTCACTTTTGGAACAGGAGTAACTTTAGATGATTCAGATTTTGTTTTTTATCATTTCAAAGCTGGTAAGAAAGTAACCTTTCTTCATAATATCAAGACCAATTTTAATATTGTTAACCAAGCTATCTTACAATTAAATCAACCGGTTAGTCTTGCTAGTTACAGAGGGGATTTTGAGGATGATATTGTTATAAATACTGGCACACAAACTTCTAGTTCTACTGCTTATTTATCTGCTGATAGCATTGAGATATTCGCTGGTCAAGGCAACCCTAAAACTCGTATAATTATTAATGCAAACCAAATATATTTAAACAGCGAACAAACAATTACACTATTAGAGTCAAAAGATATTGATGGAATACGTGATTTTAATGGCGAGATAAAAAGCTGTTTATATGGAGATATAGGCTACCTTTCTAAGTTAAGTGGTTATAAAGAGAAAGATGTATACCAAACAAAAAAATTAGTTTTAGTTGCTGGCAACCCTAAAATAATAAAAACTAAAAGTAAAAATGAGCAACTGGTAGTAAATTGTCAATGGTTGTATACTCCCAAAGATTTTTATAGACCTGATAGTTCAGGTATTTACAGCATGGATTATATTAATAGACTAATATACGGTTATATCTCTCCAGGTATTAATTTTAATATTTTTTGTGACGGACCAATAAAAAAATGGTACATAGATAAAAGTAAACTCTATGTTGGACGAATTAATGAAAATTTACCCTTGACAAATATTGACTTAGTAACAAGTAACATACCCGACACCTTCTCAATTACATCTTTGTATACAACAACTTCTATAGGAAGTATTAATGTATTATCTAGTATAGAAGCAAATAAGACGACTTTGCAAGCTAATGCTTTAGCTATCAGGACTAAAAAAGCTATTAATCAAAGTTATTCACATACAGAACTACCAGCATATCAAATATATGTACTTGATAAAATTTATATAGATAAAACCGCTAAATTAGTAGGCGGGCAACAAAACAACTCTGGATTAGAGCTGGCTTGTTTATTAACAGGTAATATAGAGAACCATGGAGTTATTACTGGACATAATGGTATTAATATTGTTGGCCCTTTAAATTATATAGACGGCAAAATAAGCAACTATGGTAATATAACAGCAAAAATAGTTATAAATACCCATATGAATATTCCTTATGGTAGCGATAAAAGCAGAAAATGCATTATAACTAATTATAAAAAAATGCAAGGAGATTTTATACTAGGTGGTTATAACTGTGATTTTATCAACGAAGGTTCAGTCATTAGCCAAAATGAAGGCATTATAGGGCGCTATTCTAATAACAATACAATAAATAATAAAGGAGAGATGAACGTATCTCATATTAATATTGAAGAATCTAGCTCGACATTAAACTTAATAAATAGTGGCAATTTACATATAAGTAGATTTTCGGTATTAAATCATTTAACCAACAATAACTATCTAATTGCAAAACAAGACTTAGGGATTATAAATTTGTTATCTAATAATGGAGTACTGATAGCACCAAAAATTAATACATCTGAAGACATTCAATTGAAGTATAATACTATTACTCCTAATGCAACAGTTATTAATTCAGGAACACTTATAATTAAAACATCATTTACATCTGCTTCAATGCTAACCAATGAAAGTAATGGCGTTATTAGAATAAAAGAAGACTTAATACTATTGTCTGATGATTTTACTAACCAAGGTATGATTTATGCAGATAAAAGCATACAAATGAAAAAACCTAATATAACAAATGCAGGCTTACTTTCTACAGATATATTATCTATTACTAATAATTTAGATCTTGGTTACAATGGATCAGTTTATACAAAACAAATAAAATCAATTAACAAGATAGCACATATTAAAGGCAATGGTGATTTATTTATTACTAATGAAGTAATAAATTTTGATACTAATCTAGATATTAGTACAGATAATTTATCTATAAATGCTGATGAAATAAACATCTATGGTGAAATAAATATAAATACTAATAAACTAATTGTTAATGATAATCACAATATTTGTGATATAAACATAAGCCCAGAAAGCCAACTAGCACTAAGATACAGTAATCCTATTAGTAAAAATATCAACCTAATAAACAATGGTACATTAGAATTAATATCTGTTTTACAACCATCCTTAGCCACCCCTCTTCATGAATTCACTAATTACACAGCTAATAGAGGCTCTAAGTTAAATTTACAGTTGCCCGATTTATTATCTACAAATAATGAAATAACAGACCTATCTATGCCACTTATAAAAATAGATAAAATAGCAAAATTAGATAAAACATCCACAAAAATTAATATATCTCCAATAGGTTATATATTAAGAGGTGCAACAACTAAAGTTACTATTCTTCAAGCTAATTCTTTATGTGATGAAAACGATGTTAAGTTAATAAGTGCAGATTCTATTATCAATAAAAGTTTTACTACAGAGAACATTGAATTAATCTTAAAAGATATTGAAGTAGAAAACAATTCTATAATAGCTACAATTAATTTAATTGATAAACGTCGTTTAGGCCCCAATATGCGCAGGGCTAAGTTATTAATATCTTCCAAGTTGCTAGGAAAATCATACCGTTATAAAGATAAAAAATTATTTGGAGTAGCATACACTTATAATCATAAAGTAACTAATTTAAAAGCTCCAGTAAATAGTGCAAGTTTAACATCTGCTTATACTGATAACATAATTTTGTCTCCTATCTCTATAATAGATTATGGATTATACTTTGATGCTCAGGTACTTACTATTAAGCCTGATGATATTGCAGAAATTACTAGTATTTTAGACATACCTGCATTAGTTATCGGGACAGACATATTACCAGATAAATTTTTTAAGGGTAGATTAAATAATTATATTACTTTTGATAGCATCAAGTTATCTAATCTTGTAATTAACGGCAAAAAGGATTATAAACAAAAAAAAACAAGTGCTGATGGCCTAGTTATCGGTGGCAGTAACGATTTACGTTTAAAAGATGGAATTTATTTTGATGAAAATACTCAATTACTTGCTGGAGCTAATAATCACGCACTAAATTTTGCATGCCATTATGTTGGAGATATTATCAATCATGGCGTAATTGGCGATGGTATAAATTATTCATCAGTGCATTTAAATCAACCTATAGAAGGCACTCTAACTAATAAAGGCAAGATTACTGCTAATGTTAATGCTATCGATATAACAACAGGTAAACCATGGCCACAAGGTAAAAGCTTTGAAATAGTCAATAATGGTGAAATTACAGGAAGTATAGTAGCAAATTGTAATCCTAATACCGATGCTAATACAATAAAGATAGTAAACTATGGTGATATAATTGCTGGCAAGATTGAATCTAATTGTAATAATATAAACATTCATAATATGGCTGGTGGCAAACTAAAAATAACAGATTTAATAAAAGTTTCAGCAGAAAATTTTATTAATGAAGGAGTATTAGAAGCAAAAAATTTATTATTAGAATCCAATTTAACATCTGTTGGTAATATTTTTGCAGATTATTTACAAGGTGATAATTATAAGCTAACCGCTCCTTACATAAAAGCAAAAAATATAGAAAGTGTATTTTTAAAGGCTGATTCAGTAACAGTGTCATCTTTAATATTAAAAAAAGTTATAGTAGATGCTACTTTAATGATCAGTGGCAAAGCAGAAAATCAAGGGGAACTAACAACACCAATTTTACAGTTTGCAACTAATAGTAATCTTACTAATAAAGGCAGTGTTAAAATAATATCACCGATTATAAATTTAGATAATTCCGTTTTTAATAATCTAGGTAATTTAGAAGTTAGTGGTACTTTAAATTTAACTGGAGATTTTAATACAGCAAGGGGCAAATTATTAGTAAATACATTAAAATTAAATGCCAATAATCTTTATGCTAGCGAAGCCGCAATTATTGACTGCAATTATTTAATTAATACAACTAGTAACTCTAACATAGTAATGCAGAAGGGAACTGCATTTCAATTAGGCAATGATATGGCGACAACTACAACTATTAGTGGAAACATTAATTTTAGTCAAGCTACTTTATCAGATTATATGCAAAATAAATATCAAGTATCTTTAAAACTTAATGCGAATTTAACTTGTAATAATGGATTATTGCAAACAGGTAATATAATTACTGATAATAAAAAACCAATATTTTTAACTATAGAAAATAAAGCACAAATGTTGTGTGACCTTCCTATAAAAGAAGAAAAGTTACATATAGTTAATCATGGGGCATTAGCACTAGTAGATAATAATAACTTATATAGCTATAAAGGAGAAAATGCAATTATTGAGATGTCACTACAAGGACAGAATACTGATACAGTTGATAGCTTGCTAACAACTAATGATCAAATTATATTTGATCACAATTCTATTATAAGATTACAACCTAGTATAGATGCACTATCAACACTTTATAGTTATACTATATTATTTACAGCCCCTCTAAATAAGATCATATATAAAAATTCTTCTGGATCTACTAATGTTATCACTACAGAGAACGTTGTATCGCTTATTAATAAACAAGAAAATAATAAAAAAATACTGCGATTAAAAGATATCAAAGTTACGCATACAGCGACTAATAGCATAGTCTCAGCAATAATAGGCATAAAAAACATTGCTAATTTTCCTAATTATATGACATATTTAGATCAACAATTACATTCTAACTTATTAGTAGACCCATGTTGCGATACAACTAAAACTATTGAAGGAATGGCATGGGGAGTTAATTATAAAAACAAGATAATACAGTCAAATAATTTAATTATTAGTCCATATAGCTTAGTAGATACCTCTAGAGTTGCTAGATTTGATATTACTAATAAAGTTTTATATTTAGTTTCACCACAAAAGAAACCTACATACATAGGTATAACCAATAACTATCCAGCAGTAGTAATAGGTACTGAAATCACTAGCACTGATGCAACTCAAAAAATTATTGCTAATAATAATTCTATTTTAACTATCGATAGTATTTTTCTTGATAACATTATTATTGATGGTAGTAAAAAAATACATAGCAACTTCAACTGTTCAGACGGCTTATTAATTACCGGTAGCAATGCCTTACATATTAATAAGTTTTTAGAAATAGGAACTAATTGTATTTTAAAATCACAAGATGACAACCATCCTTTGCATATAGCAACAAAATTTAATGGAAATATAAACAACTTTGGCATCATAGGTGATATTGACCCACATACTCAAAAAGCAATATTAATATCACAACCCTATTCAGGTACAATTACTAATTACAATATAATACAAGCTATAAACACAGCATTAACTGTTAAGTCTGAAGCTGACTGGAATAGTAATAACAAGTTAAGTTTAGTTAATAAAGGGAAAATTATAGGTGGTATTATAATTAATAAAAGTGCTAATGCTAAGCAAGATATAAATATAAACTTAATCAATTATGGTCATATTAGTAATTACCATGGCGATGATGATGATCCTTGTAAAATCATACATGATAAAAAAACGAAATTATATATTTATAATAAAGATAACGCTGGAATAAACATGAGCATATTAGTAGCTACTGAAATAATAAATAAAGGAGCTATTGTAACTAGTCAATTAGAATTTAACCAATTAAAAAATTATGGGGTTCTTATTTTAGGTGGAACTGACACTTTTAAAATAAATGATAACAATTTTATTAATCATGGTTTATTACATTTAACTAAAGAGATTAATTTAACTGGGGATTTTACTAATAATGGCACTATAGAAACAATTAGCAATATAGATACTAAGAATTATAATTTAACCAATAGAGGGACAATCAAATCTAAAGCCAATATTAATACTAATTTTTTCGTTAATGCCACTAACTCCATCGTCAGTGCTCCCACATTAAATATAGGGTTACCAACAGGAAGATTAAAAAACTATGGTAGTATTTTCGTTGATAGTTTAATCCAACAAGGAATATTAGCTAATAATTATTATTTACAAATTAATAATCCAGTTAAATTAACAGCTAAAATTATTAATAATGGAACTTTAGAGGTTGTATCATCAATAAACTTAACAGGTAACTATGATAATAACGGTTATATAAAAACTAATATTTTAGATGGCGAACATTTAACTATAATAAACACTAATTCCCTAGCAAAAACAGAAAGTGCTAAGTTACAAAATATTACTATTAAAGGTGATGCAATAATAACCAAAGAAATTACAGGAACTGTAAATGTCACTAATTTATATTCTAATACTAATATTGATAACTACGGTAAGTTAACAGTTGACTCTTGGTTAAATAAAACAGGTAAAATTATTAATTACGGCTCAGTAAAAATAAATGATTTTCAAATTAATAATGTATTAAACTACGGCTCATTAACAGCTAAAACACTTAATTCTATTCTCGATGGATTGATGCAAGTGGACAACTATGGTTACTTATATGCTAATACTTTCAACCTTGGTAAGTTAAATAATTATAATAAAGGATATGCATTTTTCGCAAACATAAACGATAGTAATATAGTTAACCAAGGAATATTAAAAGTTAGCAATAGCTTAGTCAATGATATAATTATTGAAGGTAGCCTACAAATTGTAACCGAAGTACAACAACATGGTGATTGTCAGGTAGGATTTATTACAGGCGATAGCTTAAAAATTTATGGAACTATAAATGCTGCAACGGTAAATGTAAAATATTTATATAATAAAAACACATTAAATGTTGACAATAAACTAACTATTGATACTAATAATAAGTTAGATAATTACCATAACATTACTACAGGTTTTATTGATATAAAAGGCAAGGTAGTTAATAAAAAATTAGCGAATTTAAATATTACTAAACAAGATAGTACTCAACTAGCAGATAAAAACTGTATTAATCATGGAAATATAATAACTAAAAACAATATATTAATTTATGAT
Source organism: Candidatus Gorgonimonas leptogorgiae (assembly GCA_929200515.1). Lineage (GTDB taxonomy): Bacteria > Pseudomonadota > Gammaproteobacteria > Pseudomonadales > Endozoicomonadaceae > CAKMZJ01. Next base: position 7,509 of record CAKNAD010000074.1, read on the forward strand.
ACTTTTAATTGCTCGGGTTCGATAACAGCAGTAACAATTAATGTAGCTGAAAATGCTAAACTTATAAATACAGGTAATATTTATTTATCCTATATACATAACAACTTACTTAGTAGTAAAAGATTTGAAAATAAAGCAAAGCTAACTGTTGCAAACGATGCTATAATACAAGAACAGTTTATTAATGATGGAGTAATCACTGCTAATAAAATCAGCAGTTTAAATCAAAATATTAAATTTATTAATAATGCTAAAAGTTTAGCAAAATTTAATATTATAGAAGACATTAATATAGTAAACAACGGTGTTTTTAATGTCAAACATAGTATATTAGGAAATGTCAATATAACAGGATCTCTAATATTAGAGAATGATATTAATCAAAATGGCAGCTTATTTGTAGATAACATTCAAGCTGCTAGCAACATTAGTAGCATTAACTTTAACATTAAAAATACTTCTTTTTGTAGTATATCTACACCTTTAATAGATACATCTTTTGATATAGTAAATAACGGTTGTTTATATTTAAAGCCAGAATCAACAATTAATTCATATGTTAGCCATGGTGGTATATTAAAAATTTACTTACCTCTAGATTTATCAACAATAAACAAACCACTATTATCAGCTGCCAACTCAATTGAATTATATAGTCACTTAAATGAAAAACCACTAATAGTTTTATTAGCTGATAATTTTACTAAGATAACCCAATACCAACAAAAACAACAAATAATTATATTAGAAGCAAAAAAGATTTTATTAAATAAAGATAATATACAACAATCAATGTTAGCAGATATTTTAGCAGTTCAAGACGCTTTATCAATAGATGATTCGTTAATATCTGATTCTATATTATTAAATATTAGCTCATCAAGAGTAGAAACTACAAATAAAATATCTATTTATGCTGATGTATACTGGGAAGAAATAAAAAATATTAAAGGTTTGTTATCTCATCCTCTAAGTTTATCTAAGTTAGCAATCGTATTACAGAAAGAAAAAGCTATTTTGCACAAGAAAAAAATATTTTCTGATACTAAGTCTAATATAAAAAATGGCAGCACTCCTAAAGAAACCAGTGAAATAATAAACTCTCTTAGTAAAACCATGAATATTGACCAACTATTACTATTGCCTTTTCCAGAAAATTCTTCTTGTCATCAAGAATTAATTATTAGTAGCATTAATGAAGCTGCTTCTAGTTTATCTAAACGACTACTAACAGATAGAATTTCTGAATTATATCATAATCAAAATGGTATAAATTCAGGTAGCTTATATCAAAATTTATATGTTTGGAGTAGTTTGTCTTTTCAAAAAGAAAACAATAATAAGCAAAGCTTATACCCTTACGGAGATAGCACTAGTAAAATTCTGAATTTTGGTATAGATACGCAGTTTACTAGAAAATTAAAAATTGGCTTTATGTTAGCTAATATTGCTACAACAGCTAAAACACTAGGAAAAACTCTTAATGCTGAATATAATGTTACTCGAAACTATGAAGCTAAGGGTATTCTTAGTACGGTATATTTTAGCCAGATGCTTAATATTTGCACATTAAATCTGTATTTAAATACCGCAAAATATAAGTTTAATCAAAATATGCATTGTGCGCTTTCTGGAAAAGCTACTTACAACGCTTCGTTATTTGGCATACATGGAGAAGTTATTTATCCTTTCTCTTATAAGAATTTGGTATTAGAATTTGCAGAGTTAATAAGAGTACATTCAATATATTTAGAAACTTGTAACTTTGAAAATAAACTTATTAGTTATAAATATCACCGTAATATAATTAATGTTGGAGTATCTGCTAGTTGCTTTTATAATATACCACTTATTTTAGACTCTCAATTATATTTAGGATGTGCTTTCATTTATCTGTATAATTTTGCTCCTAGTCAACAACAACACATCGCTGTTAGTTATTTTGATAATGACTTTAATATAACCCAACAAATAATTAATCAGCATAATATTAAAATAGATTCCTTAATAAACCTTACTTTATTTAATAAATTAAAACTAGCTTTTAATGCAGGAATAGGATTTAAATCATCTAGTAGATATTTAAATGGCAAGTTAAAATTAAACTATAGTTTTTAAAATAAGCTATATAGACCTTACAAGCTTTGCCTTTCAGGGATAAATAAAATAGTAGGTAGATGACTTCGACAACATGCTTGCTAAAAACTCTAAAAGATGAACACATACGACAGGTACATTTGCTTACGATCAATTATTATTATGTATCTGTTAACTCTGTTCTGTATTTTAGAGCTTGAGCTAAAGTATTATAATTGATAAACTCTAATTCACCACCCATAGGTACTCCTTGTGCTAATCGTGTTACTTTGGTTTCTGGTCTATCTTTTAATAATTCAGCAATGTAGTAAGCGGTTGCTTCACCTTCTACAGTGGAATTAGTGGCAAGAATTACCTCATTGACATTATATTGCTTTATATAGTGCAATAATTTGTCTATGCCTAAATCTTCAGGTGTAATTCCATCCAATGGAGATAAATGCCCCATTAACACAAAGTATCTACCAGAGTATGCTCCTGAACTTTCAAAAGCAAACATTTCTGCAGGACCTTCTACAATACAAATAGTTTGTTGATCGCGTGAGTGATTAGAGCAAATAAGACAAATCTCTTCATCTGAAAGCATTTGGCAATACTTACAATTGCCTACTGTATCAATAGCATTAATTAAAGAACTAGCTATATCTCGACCATTATCACGATTATTTTTTAAAAGTGACAAAGCCATACGTTGAGCACTTCGAGGTCCTACTCCTGGGAGTAGGCATAAGGATTCAATTAAGCGTTTAATAGGTTGACTAAACATTGGCAAAATTTAATGTTACGCCTTTTAATACTAACTTTAATAAAAAAGCGATCTAATAGTAAAGGCAATGTAATTAAAGACTAATGTAAATTTAAAACGGCATATCCATGTTATCAGGAAGATTTAAACCTTTAGTTAACTCAGATAATTTTTCTTGACTAGCTTGACGAACTTTTTCAGTAGCATTATTAAAAGCACCAGCTATAAGCTCTTCTATTACTTCTTTTTTTTCAGCTAAAATACTTGGATCTATATTAATAGAGAGTACATCATACTTACCATTTAATGTAATTTTTACTAATCCGCCTCCAGACTCTCCCGTAACTTGTAAATTATTGCCTAAATCTTCTTTAATTTTTTCCATATCGTCTTTCATTTTTTTTGCTTTTTCTAACAAATCATTCATTATGTTATTATTCATAATATAAACTCCATATTGAAATTAAATAGTTGTATATATTCTATTTGAAGGTGGTATTTTTCAGTAAGTTGCTTGTGCTTAGTTTAAGCAATACTTTGATATAAAAAATAGCAACATATTTCAAATACAATAGCCACTATTAACAAGATTTAATTCGCACTTTATACTGTAGAATACTTTAAGAATATTCATGCAATGCTTTATTTTAAATTTAATCTGTCTTTATAAGCCCTTAAATTATGCACCTTCAAATAGCATATAAATTTTCATAAGTTACTTTGTTGATTAATTTTATAAATTCATTGATAAATTTCAACAATTAACAGACATGATCTATCTGAATCTACTTACTTTAGCGATAAATAAAATATTATCAGATAATTTACGCTAAACTTGTCAGTTAGTATTTTAGAATATAAATATGTGCAAGTTCAGTGCAACATATAGACTACAGATCATGATTAGTAAGCTATTGTACTGTACTCACAAAATAAATTATAGTACTTTTAATAAAAATTAGATGAAATAATTATTAAAATTTACATTTTACTAGCAAATACATTTTATCTTTGATTTTAAAATCAAGCACATTCATTTTTTAACTATACTATTGTTTTGTGTTATTATCTACTAATTTTTAACTCACTACTAATATATACACGTGGCAGATGGAAATGCTAGGTTTCATAGCTATGTAAAATGGTTTAATTCGAGGC
>CAKNAD010000075.1 GCA_929200515.1 Candidatus Gorgonimonas leptogorgiae
TCGTTTAGATGATTATTTAAATATCTAAACTTACTCGTGACACGGAATTTGGAACGCCCTCAGCACGTGACACGGATTTGTGAATACTACCCTTTTGAATCTTTAAAAATTTGCAAACGTTTTTGCAAAATATTTACAAAATTAATTTTTTTATGATCTACGACTATTTTATTTATTATGTTATCTAACATTTGGTTTATTTTTTCATATTCTACATTTTCACGGTTAATATCACATATTATATCTAATACCTGCATCATATTGTACATATTATTATTGTTTATATTTTCTAACATAACTATTTCTAACAGCCTAAAATCTATATCTATATTATATGCTTCTTGCAAGTATATAGTTCTATATAAATCCATATCGTTAATAGAGAATCTCATAATAGCGGTCAATGCTTCTTGAGTTATTATTTCATGTTCTAAAAAAATATCTATAAATTCTATATTATAAGATTCATCTTTTGCTATTAAGTTTAATACAAAGCGTAACATTGCTTGTATCTTTTTATATTTTTCAGATTTGTGGTCAATGCTATTAATTAAAGCTAATATAGCTCTTACATTAGTTTTATTGCTAATAGTTATATTTGCTAGCAACTCTTTTTTTAATGCATCTACTTCTATACAATGGGTGATATTATTATTTTTTATTAGTGCTTCTACTTCAGTAAACTTTTTTTCACAAATATAGTGGGTTATCATTAAAGTTATAGCGTGTTCAGTTATAATATTATATTTAAAAAAAAATTCTATATACTCTATATTATCAACAATATTTGATGCTATTTTATTTGATAATTTAGATAAGTGATTATTTAGAGTTATATATAACTGGCTTTTATAATCAATTTTATCTACTAAGTTTAATATTTTATTTACTAAAATTAAGCTGTGTGCTGAATAATTTTTATGATTCTCTATAATATTTAGTATTAAACGATTTAGACTAGGAACATTTATAACTTTTTTTGATCTATTAATGTAATATTCTATCGCCGTATAGTTGCTCATTTTCTGTTCAGCTATAAATGTATTTTTTAATAAAAAATTTTGTATGAGCGTATTTAACTGATAGATAATTACTTCATCAGCTGATATTAACTTAACTTTTCTTACTGAAATTTCTTTCATATTTGTAGCAAGTGCATTTCTACATGTAGGACAGTCTGCAACAACATTATTATTATTTTGTGGATTATCTAGCCTTTTTAATTCTATATTGCTTACTTTCCAAGGTTCAATACATTTTTTATGGAATAAATGATTACATTTTGTATATATTATTTTTTGTTCTTTTTGGTAATTCTCTAAGCAAATACCACATGTATCATTTGAGTAAACTACTCCAAAAACTGGTGAATTTATATTATTCATGTATTACCTATATAATATTTTATTATTGTTTTTATTTAAATTACTTGTAAATTAGTTAGCGTAGATATAATCAATAAGTATTTGAGCAATCTCTATATTTCTAAGTTGTAATAAACTATTAATTATCTCCGTTATTTGTATCTTTAGCTTTATATCACTGTCTCCTGAAGCACATTTTATAATACTTAATATTTCTTTTATGTTCTCTGTGTTGTTATTTTCTATATCTTTTTTTAAGATTGTAATAATTAAATCTTGAGATAAGCAAAACTTACCTTCTTTCATTAAAGATTTTACTTTGGAGAAATCTCTTGAAACCAGTGCGCCAGATATATTGTTAGATAATTCATTTTGTTTATTTCTTAACTCTGTTTCATTTGTTGTTTTTCTTTCTTGTATTTTAACTAGTGTTGCCGTTGTTGAAAGTTGATTTCTACACTCTGGACAATCGCCTATGTAGTTCTTTAGTGATTGAGCAGATCTTTCATTGCGTTCAAAATTAGCTGAGTGCCCTCTTTCAGCTACTAATTTTTGATTTTTATCTTTAACACATGTTTGTGTCCAGCCTTCAATGCACTTATTATGAAAAACATGCAGGCAACCTGCTTGTAGTGCTTCGTCTGTAACTTTGAAATTGTCAGTGCAAATACTACAGATATCTTCTGTAGTAGCTACTGTATTATTTAATGGATTCATTGTATTACCGTATTTTAATAAATTTATTATAGTCTTGTGCCTTTCCTTGAAAAATATCGTTTTATTTATTGAATAAAAATTATATAGTATTAATCAATAATTTAACTAAGAATAAAAATTTGTAAAAGCACTATACACCTTCTAACTAAAGCTATATAAATAAGTTAAAATGTATAACCTATAAAAATAGACTATAACTACTAACAATAGTTCCGTTATCTTGATAGTTTTACAAAGAAGACCACTAAAAGATTAAATTTAGCATTGCTTGTAAATTTTATGGTGGCTTATTCCCGTACCTAAAGGAACAGGTTTTACGGTAATTTTTGATACAACTCAGATGTTAAGGGTACAAATGAAAAATTATAAAAATATAATAATATTACTATTGTTTTTTTTTATTTCAGGAGATGTTATGGCGGTAAGAATTTTACGTATAAAACAAGCTCTAAATATATTAGGCACTAAACTTAAACCATGTTGTGCTAATCCAGCTACTGGTTTTTTTCGTGATGGCTATTGCAATACTAGTGATATAGATACAGGAAAGCATGTAGTATGTGCTGTAGTGAATAAAAAATTTTTAGATTTCACTAAATTGCAAGGTAATGATCTCACAACTGCTAATTTACAGAATAACTTTCCTGGATTAAAACCTGGAGATAGCTGGTGCTTATGTGCTTTAAGGTGGCAAGAAGCCCATGAAGCAGGATGCGCTCCACCGATAAGACCAGAAGCGACTCATATAGCTACCTTAAAAATTATTGATGAAGAGCTACTACAAAAGTATTTTTTAAAAGATGATTAATTTCTCCACTTAATAGATGAAAATATTGCGTGTATAATTCAATATCTTTATTATTAATCAGAGCTATTGCTTATTTTTTGAGGCACTAGCATTTCATGATACTTTTGTTCTTGTAAACTATTAAAACCTCGGGCACGCATTTCACTAATTACAGTTATACCTCTTGTTTTCAGTGTTGCTCTTGCTGCATCTGATTTTAGGGTCTTCTGAGTTAGTGTTCCTAAACTCATTTTAATGCCTTCTGTTTGCAATCTGTTGATTTCTAGTGTAATCGCGTTTTGAGTTGCTTCGCTAAGCAGGCTGTAATCGTGTTCAATTTGCATTTTTTCTAATAGTGTCATAGTTTCAGGAATGTTAACTTGACTTAAATCATTCGATGTAGAATGAATTCCATACATAACACCTTCATGAATATCAGCTTTACATACTTTATGATTTGGATCATTACAGGTGTGAATATCTGCTAATTGAGCTATTTTTCTACGAACATTGTTGTCTAGTAGTATGCCTAATTGACTAACTGGTTTATCAGTCTGTTCAAAAGCAATTTTTAGCCGTTGATTCTCTATATTTAAGCTGTATCTTTTTTTATAATCCCCCTTGCTTCGTAAATCTCTACCATTGTAGCCACCTGCAACTGTTGCTAAATCTACAGCACCATGCATAGCTGCTTCAAGATAGCGTTGAAACTCGGTTTTATTTGCGTCAACACTAGTAAATTGTGTTAATTCTGATGCTGGTATATTAAGTAATTCTACATTAAAGTGCTCGTCTATATTTGTAGCGGTAAAATCAGGGAAATTAGCATCAATAGTAGAACAGCGTGTAAAGTCCATGCGATCAGCAAAACGTATTATTCTCGTATATTTATCTATGTCTGCATCATTATGTTGTGGTTCTATGCCCTGTATATCATTTTCTTTAGCTTCTAATGCTAAAGCTATTTTTTCTAGTATTTCTGCTGAAAATTTTCCTGTTAAATCTCTAGTAAAATAATAAGCTGATTTTTGTTCTTCTTGCTTTTTGCTAACATCTTCTGCTGCTGCATCATGATAAACTACAGCTAATTGTAATAATAATTTTTCTTCATCAGTAAGGTTTATTAGATTAAATTTTTCTAAAAGTTGCATATACCAATTTGCATTATTATAAGCTCGTAATACATGGCTACTAGAATGTATTGATTTCCATATTAATGGCCAATCTATATTATTAATATTTTTAACTGCTTGTAAAGGTCCAGGACGGCGATAATATTGTTGTAATATTGCCGATATAGTTTGGTTGTCATTTGCTACCTGATTAAAAACTAAAGGGGTATTAAGCAAGGTTGAAAAAAATTTTGCTAATGAATTTTCATTTTGGTTACTATTTATTGCATAGGTATTATTTATACCTAAATCTTGTTTCAGGGTTGTTATTTCTTGTTTTGCAAATGTTAACTTAGATAGCCAGTCTATATAAACAGGGTTAATTTTATAGTTGTCATATAAAGTTAAAATATATTGTAATACTTGTTGTTCAGGGTTTTCTCCGTATAGTTTTAATAAGAAGGTTGAAAGATATTCTTTAAAACTGTTTATTGTTTTAAGTATTGTTTCTTGTATTAAATAAGGATTAACCCCATATGAAAACATAACTATGAATTGTAGTTGGAAAGAAGTTATTGAATAATCTGCTTTTTTTGTAGGTTGTTCTAGTATTAAGTCTATATGTAGATTTACTATTTTATCTATTAAGCTGATAAATATTTGATTAATACTAGTTGTTCTGTCTTGTAATATTTTATCTAATATAACAATAGTAGCAATATCATCAGTAGAAAATTCATTAACTAATAACTTTAATGGAGATAGATATGGTAACGAGACATTATCCGATGCTATATTAGCAGCTGCATATATTTTTAATATTTGTTGATAATTCGCTTGCATCTTATCTTCACAAAAAAATAGACTATCTAAATATTTACCTGAGCAAGGTGCTCCTAGTTTAAATAATTCAATAAGTAGTACTAATCCTTTTGTAAATTGCACTTCGTCTTGTATAAATGTTATTGTATGCTTAATCTTACTGAGTAATTTATCAACTAAATATAGTTGTAAACTTCCTTCGTATATTTCTAATTTTACATTAACTCCTTTATTTATAAGTTCTTGAAAATCTTCTATGCTATATTGGTTATAATTTTCTATTAAAGTTATTAACTTACTACGTAATTCTAATTGCTTAGTTGCATTTTTTATATCTGGAGCTTCGATATTAATAATACTATTGCCTAAAATATTTATTTGAGAACTTATAGAAACTATAGGAGCTAGCTTCTTTTTAAGAAAAATTCCTGATATAGCTTGAATATTTGTTATTTTATCTTCATTTTCTGTTAATTTTTTGAGATCAAGATCTTCTTCAAAAAATATTTTAATTGATCCACTTTTTTCTGAATAAATCACTAATGGTAAATTTTCTATCCCTAACCCTGCTTCTAACTTATGTTTACGTGCAATAATACCTACGATACCCCTGCTATTAGTTTCACTTATACAATAACATTTAATTTGTTGTTTTTTATAATTAATCATAACTAGTTCTGAATAATCTAAATACTTTGAAATTATTTTATTGCTAAACTTAGGTAAACTATAAGTTCCATCTTTGGTTAAATGACCTGAAGTTGATATTGGATAAACTTCCCATATTCTATCAGATAACTCATATAATTTTGTTAATAAAGAGTTGGTATCAGCATGAGCTTTTATATATCGATCATTTTTCGTAATATTTGGGTCTTTTTGGCTAGCTAATATATAAGTATATGAGTTTGCTTTATAAGAGAATAAAGTTTTTATGTTTGTTATTCCTATAATATGTTCATCTGATGCGTCTTCTTCTGAATGTGCTCTCATAGACATAGGAATTTCAGGAGCAATTAAACAAATAGGTCGTGGATCTTTATCTTTTTTTTGCAGATATTGTACTTCTTTTTCAATACTTATAACTCTGAAACCAAGATCTCCCCGAGTAAAAGCTTGCTGAATTTCTTGTTTTAATCTGTTTTTTACTACTTCAGTAGAAGCTATTTGTTTTTTGCTACTTGAGTTCAAATTATATTCAACGAGCAAAGGAGTATTATTGATAATTTTGTTATTCATTGGTATTAAGTTGTTGTAATGTTTGTTATCTACTTTCTACTTGAAAGTAGATACAGGAAAGCATGTAGTATGTGCTGTAGTGAATAAAAAATTTTTAGATTTCACTAAATTGCAAGGTAATGATCTCACAACTGCTAATTTACAGAATAACTTTCCTGGATTAAAACCTGGAGATAGCTGGTGCTTATGTGCTTTAAGGTGGCAAGAAGCCCATGAAGCAGGATGCGCTCCACCGATAAGACCAGAAGCGACTCATATAGCTACCTTAAAAATTATTGATGAAGAGCTACTACAAAAGTATTTTTTAAAAGATGATTAATTTCTCCACTTAATAGATGAAAATATTGCGTGTATAATTCAATATCTTTATTATTAATCAGAGCTATTGCTTATTTTTTGAGGCACTAGCATTTCATGATACTTTTGTTCTTGTAAACTATTAAAACCTCGGGCACGCATTTCACTAATTACAGTTATACCTCTTGTTTTCAGTGTTGCTCTTGCTGCATCTGATTTTAGGGTCTTCTGAGTTAGTGTTCCTAAACTCATTTTAATGCCTTCTGTTTGCAATCTGTTGATTTCTAGTGTAATCGCGTTTTGAGTTGCTTCGCTAAGCAGGCTGTAATCGTGTTCAATTTGCATTTTTTCTAATAGTGTCATAGTTTCAGGAATGTTAACTTGACTTAAATCATTCGATGTAGAATGAATTCCATACATAACACCTTCATGAATATCAGCTTTACATACTTTATGATTTGGATCATTACAGGTGTGAATATCTGCTAATTGAGCTATTTTTCTACGAACATTGTTGTCTAGTAGTATGCCTAATTGACTAACTGGTTTATCAGTCTGTTCAAAAGCAATTTTTAGCCGTTGATTATCTATCTTTAGTTTGTATCTTTCTTTATAATCTCCCTTGCTTCGTAAATCTCTGTTATTATCGCCACCAGCGACTATTGCTAAGTCAACAGCGCCATGCATAGCTGCTTCAAGATGACGCTGGAATAAGGTTTTATCGGCATCAATACTAGTAAATTGTTCTAGATTTACTTCTGGTATATTAAGTAATTTTGCATTAAAGTCTTTATCTGTGGTTGTATATGTGAAATTAGGGAAATTAGCAACAATTGTTGAGCATCGTACAAAGTCCATACGATCAGCAAAACGTATTATTCTCGTATATTTATCTATGTCTGCATCATTATGCTGTGGTTCTATGCCGTGTATATCATTTTCTTTAGCTTCTAATGCTAAAGCTATTTTTTCTAGTATTTCTGCTGAAAATTTTCCTGTTAAATCTCTAGTAAAATAATAAGCTGATTTTTGTTCTTCTTGCTTTTTGCTAACATCTTCTGCTGCTGCATCATGATAAACTACAGCTAATTGTAATAATAATTTTTCTTCATCAGTAAGGTTTATTAGATTAAATTTTTCTAAAAGTTGCATATACCAAGTTGCATTATTATAAGCTCGTAATACGTGGCTACTAGAATGTATTGATTTCCATGTAGCTAATGGCCAATCTATATTATTAATATTTTTAATTGCTTGCAAAGGTCCAGGACGACGATAATAATGCTGTAATATTGCCGATATAGTTTGGTTGTCATTTGCCACCCGATTAAAAACTAAAGTAGTATCAAGCAAAGTTGTAAAAAATCGTGCTAATGAATTTTTATTTTGGTTACTATCTACTGCATGGGTATTATTATTGACTATACCTAAATTTTTTTTCAAAGTTTCTATATCTTGTTTTGCAAATGTTAACTTAGATATCCAGTCTATGTAAACAGGGTTAGTTTTATAGTCATCATATAAGGTTAAAATATATTGTAATATATGTTGTTCAGGGTTTTCTCCGTATAGTTTGAATAAATAGGCTGAAAGACATGTTTTAAAATGGTTTATTGTTTTAATTATTGTTTCTTGTATTAAATAAGGATTAACCCCATATGAAAACATAACTATAAATTGTAGTTGGAAAGAAGTTATTAAACAATTTGTTATTTCTCTAGGTTTTAAGAATATTAACTCTATATGTAGATTTATTATTTTATGTATTAAGCTGATAAATATTTGATTAATACTAGTTGCTCTATCTTGTAAAATTTTATCAACCGTAACAATAATAGCATTATCAGTTGTAAATTTTTCAGTTAATATAAATAGTATATCTAACCCATGTAATGAGACATTATCTGATGCTGTACTAGCGGCTACATATATTTTTAATAGTTGTCGATAATTCGTTTCTATCTTATTATTTTCATGAAAAAAGTAATGTGTTAAATACATAATCGAACCAGGTGCCCCTAGTTTAAATAATTCAGTAAGTAGATCTAATCCTTGTGTAAAAAACTTGATATTGTCTCTCATATCACCCATTTTAGCGAGTAATTTATCAACTAAAAATAGTCGAAACCCTTTTTCGTATATTTCTAACTTTACATTAACACCTTGGTTTATAAGTGCTTGAAAATCCTCTATGCTATATTGATCATAATTTTTTATTAAATTGATTAACTTACTACGTAATTCTAATTGCTTAGTTGCATTTTTTATATCTGGAGCCTCAATATTAGTAATGCTATTGCCTAAAATATTTATTTGATAACTTATAGGAAATATAGGAGCTAGCTTTTTTTTAATAAGAACTCCAGATATAGCTTGAAGATTTGCTATTTTATCTTCATTTTCGGTTAATTTTTTGAGATTAAGATCTTCTTCAAAAAATATTTTAATTAATCCACTTTTTTCTGAATAAATAACTAAAGGTAAATTTTCTAGCTTGAGTTCTGTTTCTAACTTATGTTTATGTGCAATAATTTCTACAATTTTCCTGTCATCAGTTTCACTTATACAATAACATTTAATTTGTTGTTTTTCATAACGAGTCATAATTAGTTCTGAATGATGTAAAGAATTTGCAATTTTTTTCTTGCTAAGCTTAGGTAAGCTATAAGTTCCATCTTTGGTTAAATGACCTGAAGTTGATCTTGGATAAACTTCCCATATTCTATCAGATAACTCATATAATTTTATTAATAAAGAGTTGGTATCAGCAAGAGCTTTTTTATAGCGATTATCTCCCCTAATATCTGGGTCTGTTTGAGTAGATAGTTCATAAGTACCTGCATTATTTTTATAAGAGAATAAATGTTTTATTTTTGTTATTCCTATAATATGTTCATCTGATGCGTCTTCTTTTGAATGTGCTCTCATAGATATAGGAATTTCAGGAGCAATTAAAAAAACAGGTCGTGGATCTTTATCTTTTTTTTGAAAATATTGTACTTCTTTTTTAATATCTATAACTCTGAATCCAAGATTACCCTGAATAAAAGCGTGCTGAATTTCTTGTTTTAATATTTTTTTTGCTACTTCAGTAGAAGCTAGTTGTTTTTTGCTACTTAAGTTCAAATTATATTCAACGAGCAAAGGATTATTATCGATAATTTTGTTATTCATTGGTATTAAGTTGTTGTAATGTTTGTTATCTACTTTTTACTTGAAAGTAGATATAAGATTTATATAAATAATATTACAGTATTTCCTGAATTTTCTTTACTAGCAAAAGGTTATGAAGATTATTTTTTATAAGATCCATAAGATGATTATAATTATTATTAATACTCGCCATTAGTTTATCTATATTATCTAACGCATCAATTGTACTGTTGCCATTTTGTGAATCACTTATATCTAAAAAGAACAATAATGGTTCAATACTCTTATTACTTAGTTCAGTATATAGAAGAAAAACAATATCTAGATGTTTACAATTAAAATTAACAATATCACCATGAGTAGCAATTTGTTCTATATCTGGAGTTGCTATAAGCATAGACTGAAGACAGGTAATTTTTCTTTGATCTTCTAAAAATTTTTTAATATTGCCAAAGTTGCGTAATTGTTCTAAAGCAGTATTTTTACCATATTTAGAAAAAAGCTTTTCTATTACCCTAATTTTTATCTTTTCAGGTGTTTTTTGCATATTGCTTTTATATTCATCAAATATATCAAAACAAAGTGCTAGTTTAGCAATTTCATTTGTTGTTACATTATTAAATACCCTAATCACCCAAGCATTAAACTTAGGGTGTAGTTCATTTGTTGTAGTTGTAGTAGTTATTTGATGTTCTAGAGTTGAATTAATATTATGTATTTCTATTAGTTTTTTACAAAAGCCTTGTATCTCACAAGGAATTTTACACTGCTGAGCTATTTTTACATATACATCAATAGGACGTACTGTTTGATTAGCTGAAAAACAATCAGTGTTAGGATTATAGTTGTTTGTATCTTGAGTATTGATCATATAAATTGTTCCTTAATAAAATTAAATTGTTTTAATATCTAGCTTGAATTAAGTAAAGATCGTATTTATTATATTTAGTTCATTTTTTAATATTTATTTCATTTACTAGTCAATTAAGCCATTTTAACTTTAATAAAAATAAACTAAATTAATTTTTCTAGGAATTTACTATTTTTTGTGTTACTATCGAGCTTAATTTAAAGATTTGTTTATTAGTGCCTACAACTAACATTAAAAACGGAACGGGTGGTTTTGTATAAAAAATCATATCGATACAAAAATTATTAAGGTTATTACTTGTTTTTTTTAAATTATAAGTGTAGAATTCACGAGAAATCAGTTAGTAAATACCTAAAAGACTAATCTTTTTTCTATCACATAAAATACTAAGATATAATTTTATGATGCATTATGAACCCTACACTTGAAACACGTTATTTTGCAAGGTTTTTAGTTTTTATCATCAAGATATGCTTTTTAATTAAAGATACATCCTTTCAATAATTGTAAAGTGTATAAAACATTACTTAAGCAAATGTAAATATGACTTATTTGCAAATATAGTAATTCTTTGAATAAATGCTAAGAATACTTTTCTAGTATAGAGTTATTAGAAAATTTTACTTTATGTTGTTTAAATACAATTAAGTTTTATACAGTCTTTCCTAAGAGTAAAGCTTTTATGTAGCAATAAGACTAGACGTATTGACATATTAAAGTAAAAATAAATGTTATTCTTAATTAAAAATTTCTTACTAGACAATTTAAATACATGTATTTTTAACAAGTAATTAAAAATATTTACTTTATCGTTGGAATACGCTTAACATTTTGTGGTTTTTTGATTGAAGTTAAATTTTTTACTCAGCTATTAGAAGACGTATACACAAGTGGCAGTTGGAAATGCGAGTTTTCAGCAAGTGATTATAAGTTTTTAGCAAGGCAGTGTTTTGTAGGTGTATGG
>CAKNAD010000076.1 GCA_929200515.1 Candidatus Gorgonimonas leptogorgiae
GAATTAAATAAAAAAGAAAAATATGATTTTATTTTAAAATTAAATGAAAAAAATACTTTAATACTAAAGATGTTATCTTATTACCAATATAGTGATAATATAAAAAGTATAATGTATAATATACTTTGTAAAAATATAGGAAGTGAAAACAGTTATCAAATTATAAAAGATTTTGATATCAAAACAAGGAATAATTTTCTAGCTTCTATCAGTACTAAAGAGCGATCAAAATTATTGGCAAATATGCTTAATAAAAATAATTATAAGCTAGCAAAGTTGTTTATTGAAGATTTCTTATGCTTAGAAATAGTAGATAAAGAAAAAAATAGTATATTGCATCATATAGTAAAAAATAAAGATGAAAAAAGTTTAACGGAAGTTATAGAACGATTAGATGATATTAGCATGGAAACGTTACAATTTAAACAAAATAATGAAGGAAAAACAGCGTTAATGCTAGCTATAGAACAGGGCAATAATTATAATATAATAGCTAGGTTGTTAGAAAAAAATAATACTGTTAATTTGCAAGATAATTATAGAAATACAGCACTTAATATTTGTGTAATATATAATAAACTAGAATATCTTGATTTGATATTAGATTATTGCGATAATACTACAGTTAATATAAAAAATAATAAAATCTCTAATTCTTTAATGATAGCGGCATACAATGGTTACTTTGATTGTGTTACAGTCTTATTAAAAAGAATTGACGATAGTAAATATTTATATGATGTAAATAAAAATAATAATAATAGTGTAAGTCTTGCATTAAAATATAAACATGCTACTTGCGGGGTGTTGCTTATAGAAAGGTATAATGCAGAAATATTAATGGAAAAGAATATTGATGGAGAGAATGCTTTAATGTTAGCAGCTAAGAATAATCTTGTGCTACCTTTAAAAAAGATATTAGCGAAGTGTGATCATGATATGATCATAAAAGCAAGTGCTACAGTTACTAACAATAGTTTAATGTTATCAATTATTCAGAGAAATCATCTTTGCACCAAAGAGTTATTAAAAATATTTACTACTACCGATTTAAATAAGGTTAACGACCAGAAAGAAAATGCTTTAAATTTAGCTATTAAATATAATAGTGATTCTCTTGAAGATATTATTAGCTTATCAACTGTAGAACAAATACAAAATATTACCACATATAGATCTAATGCTTTATCATTAGCTTTCTGTCATGGTTTAGATAGTAAACTAATTTTAATTTTAATTAAAAAAAATGGAAATAGAATAACTAGCGGAGAAAATGGTTATATGCATTCTTTATTTCAAGCAGTTAACCAAGGGCATGTGCATTGTTTAGCTATTTTATTAGAATATGTAACTGAAAAGAATATAATAAATACAATAGACTCAAATGATGATAACTGCTTAGCTATTGCAATAAAAAATAACTATTATGACTGTGTTGAGTATATGTTGAGAAATTATCCACAATCAGCTATAAAAATATTATTAAAAAAAGTAAATAACTTATTATTTAATACTAGAATGGCAAATATTATAAATACTAATACTAGATAGTGTTCAGGTAGTGTTCGCAGGTTCTCCTCGTTAATAATTAACGGGATAAAGGTAGTGCTATTCTGCCAAATTAATTTTAGCTTGCTTTAATACTAATTGTAAATCAGCTGGTAATTTAGCGGCAAAATGTAAGCGTTCACCTTTGATATTTTTAAATGATATACTATGAGCATGCAAAAATAACCTAGTACAATTTAATTGTTTAGCTATTGATTGTGACTCTGTAGAATTGTATTTGTCATCTCCTAAAATCGGGCCGCCACTAGTTAAACAATGAACTCTAATTTGGTGGGTTCTGCCAGTAAGTGGGTAGGCTTCAATTAAGCTGTAATTATCTTGTTGTTGTAATATTCTATATTTAGTTGTTGCTGGTTTACCATTAGGGTTAACTACTACAATACGCTCTCCAGATTTTAAAGTATTTTTTAATAAAGGTTGGTTTACAGTTAAATTGTTTTTTTGCCACTTACCAGCAACTAAGGCGTAATATTTTTTAATTACTTTACCTGTATCTATAAACTGTGATTGCAAATGTTTTAGTGTGCTGCGTTTTTTTGCAATTATTAAGCATCCTGAGGTGTTTCTGTCGAGCCTATGTACTAATTCTAAATATTTTTCTTTAGGTCTGCTATTTCTTAAAGCTTCAATAACACCAAAAGATAAACCGCTACCGCCGTGTACAGCCATGCCTTCAGGTTTATTAATTACCATTAGAGTTTTATCTTCATAGATGATTGCATTTTCAATTTTATTTTGAACTTGCTTTGGTGCAACGTAATTAGGTTTTTCTTGTAGCATTAAGGGTGGAATTCTAATTATATCCCCAGCTTGGATATTATATTCTGGTTTTGCTCGCTTTTTATTTACTCGTACTTCTCCTTTGCGGATTATTTTATAAATTTTACTTTTAGGTAAGTTTTTCAAAGTACGAATTAGGTGGTTATCTAAACGTTGGCCCGCGAATGGCTCTAATACAGTTATATGTTGCACTTGTTTGTAGGCAATGCTTTCTTGATTATCGGTTTTAGTTGAGGGTTTACTATTTGTTACTTTTGCGTTAAGCCTTGTAGCCATTACTATTCCTATAAAAATGCTTGGTAAATATGAGTAACTGTATTGATGTTAGCGTTATTTACCAATACAAAAATCTGCAAAAATTCTACCTAAAAGTTGGTCGTTGCTAAAAGCACCTGTAATTTCTCCTAAAACCTCTTGCACTTGCCGTAAATCTTCTGCTAGTAACTCAGCAGCGCCAGATTTAATAAAAAATCTTTTACTGCTAATTAGTAAATCTTTAGCTTTTACTAGGTTAGTGATATGTCTACTTCTAGCAGAAAACCCACCGCCAATATCTGCTGCAAATCCAGCATGTTGTTTTAAAGAGTCTATTAAAATATCTAATCCTTGCTGATGCTTAACGGCTAAATCAATAGCAGGGAAGTTATCAATTTTATATTTTTTAGGAGTGTCGTGGGTGGTGTCTATTTTATTTCTTAATATAATAACTTTATTTTGGGGAATCTTTTGATTAACCAATTCATGCCAATGCTGTTGTAGCTGTTCAGAATTTAGCGGTTGATCTACCATAAAAAGTATGATATCTGCGGCAGAGATTAAACTTATAGTTTTATTAATACCAATTTGTTCAATTTTATCTTCAGTATTGCGTAATCCAGCGGTATCTATAATTTGTATAGGTAAGCCATCAAGGTTAATATGCTCTTTTATTGTATCTCTAGTAGTACCTTTGATATTAGTTACAATAGAAGTTTCTACTCCTGATAAAGCATTCATTAAACTAGATTTACCTACATTTGGAGCCCCCATAATTAATAGGCGTAAACCCTCACGTTGTACTGCTCCGCGCTTAGCTTGTAGTAATACGTCTTCTAGGCTATCTATTGTTTTTTGTATTTTCTGGATAACAGGATGATCAGCAAGGAAATCAATTTCTTCTTCTGGAAAATCTATAGCTGCTTCTATATAAACACGTAAATGAATTAATTCTTCAATTAAGTAATTTATTTTTTTAGAAAATTCACCAGTTAATGAAGATATAGCAGCTCTAGCAGCATGTTCAGATGAACTTTCTATTAAATCAGCAATAGCTTCCGCTTGAGTTAAGTCGATTTTATCGTTGAGAAAGGCTCTTTCTGTAAATTCACCTGGTCTTGATTGCCTAGCTCCATAACTAATAGCTAATTTTAATATTGATTCAACTATTATGCCACCATGGCCTTGAAGCTCGACTACATCTTCACCAGTAAAAGAGTGTGGTCCTTTAAAAAAAATAGCTATACCTTCATCTATAAGATTATTGTTTTTATCATAAAAACCACCAAAATGAGCTATTCTTGCGGTTAATTTCTTTTTTGTGATTTTACAGCCAATTTCAAAAGCTTTACAGCCAGAAATACGCACTACTCCTATACTACCTATACCAGTGGCTGTAGCTCTAGATGCTATAGTATCTACATTTACTTGATGGTAGTCATCTAACATATTTAGTTCTCTAAAATTTGATTGGTTTTTGCTAATTGTATTGCGATATAAGCTAAGTATTGTATTTGTTAAATGTAAATTTGCCAACCATGAATTAACAATTTAGCTTCAATATACCTGATATTTGGATGTCTATACACATAGCATTTCCATCTGCTACGTGTATATATTAGACATTAAGAAAAAATACTATAAAAACATGATAAATAGTGGATGTATATAGGTAGTAGATAAAAATGTAACAGCTAATTTTCTATATGATAAAATACCTAAAATTACAACTATCTTGTATAGTAGAATTACTGATAATTTTCAGATATTTGTAAAGCCCGTATTTTAAAGTTTATTGCATATGAAATTTTAATGATAATAAATGCATCTTGAAGTAGAACAAATACACTATTTCAAGATACTAGCTTTTATTTTACAAAAAAAGTTGCAAAAGTTTGCTAGCTAGTGTTATAAGTCAAGCTTAGTAGAAGCTCAACAAATTTGAACTACACTCAATCTTTATTCATTAATAATATTTGATTTAATTCTAACTTTGTTTATGTTTATGCATTATTCTCAGCTGCTGCTTCTTTTTTTTTGGTAGAAGATTGTTTTTTGTCATCTTCATTTGATTTAGCTTGAAGGCTTTCAATCTCTTGTTTGCTGTCATCTAATTGCTTTGACAATTGCTTTTGTTTAGTTTTCAATGACGCATTTTCAGTACTTAAAGATCTGTTTTGCTCTTGCAAACGTTTGATTTGCTTCTTCATTCTATCTGGGTTAGAAGCTCTTAAATCTTTAATATCAGATTCAAGTTGTTTAAGCTTAGATTTGAGTTGATTTGTCTCTCTATTGTGCTGTTTAGTAATTTCTACAAGAGCTGATAATCTACGTTGCTCAATAAGATCCTTTTCTTTTTCTGAATTAAAGCTTTCGCCCCTGCTCAGGGTACTCATATATATAATAACCTCCAGAATGTTACATGATAAAATTTTATTTTATTTTAGTTTAGCTATCAATTATATCTCAGATATTAAACTTAAATATCTCTAATGAAATTAGCTGTTTTAAACTATTCGCCTTCTAATCAAAGATCCTATACTGTATATTAACAGAAAAACACTATAAAAAAAGATTTGTTTATAGTTAGGAGCATTTAATTAAATTACCAATATGCTGTAATCAAAATTTAAAAATTCTATGATTAAACCTAGTACTAATCATTAAATGCTCTTTTACTGTGTTAATAGTATATGATTCGAAGGTTACATTTTTTGACTTTGGAAAAAAAGATTTAAATCAAAGAAAAATCTTGCAAGAATGCAAGTTGCATTACAAGGTGTTTTTACTATGAAGTTAATCTTTTTATTACTCCCGCACCTCTGCGTTTTTGTTGCCTTTAAACTTTATACTACTTTTTAATTTATAAATAATCAAAGTAGATGCCTTGTTTACTATGCTAAAAATTACTTGTTAATACTAAGAAGACTTGTCTTCAAGTAAAAGGTGTATACAAATGTAGTAGATATAACTCCTAGATTTCAAGGATAAGTAGGTATAACTATCGTTTGGGATACTTGTTAGCATTTCATTTTAAGGTGTTTCAATGAGAAAGTATACCTTTTTAATAGCTTAAAGGGCAAGATTTATAAGATTTATCTTGTATTAGCATTTTTTGATTTAGTCGATACTATAAAATACTGCTAACGCTCGCAACTTATAACCGTTTGCTCAAAGCTAAAATTTTTATCTACCACTTGTATATAACGTAGTATATTTTACGCTTGTCTCCCAAAAAATATGATATACCATAAAAGTAGACGTTTATACGTTTTTATTGGAATTTAGCATATTAAAATAATTGCTAATAAAGATAATTGTGTGTAATTCATGTATAAACCTTTACAAACTATTCCTTTAAGAAGTAATAAATGCCACTAAAATAGTCTTATGGACTTACAATAATAACCATTAAAAGATGTCATGGTAAAATATGTTATAATAAAATCATACTTGTATTCACCAATATTTATATTTTTGTTGATTTGCAAAAGTTAATATAGTATTAGTAACATGCGATATGCCATTATAAGGAAGCCTAAATATCACTTTTTTAGAAATTATACAGTAAAGATAAAAAAAAGCAATATAAATATGCATCTTGTGATTCAATATATCTTTTTTAATGTTAATTTTTAGATAATTAGTTTGTTTTATAGATTGTAAATTAAACATTAAACAAAATAAATTGTCATAATATTACTAATACCAGCTTCTACAAAACCCGAATACTTTTGTATCCTTAAAACGCGTTGCGAGTTTGATAATACTACTGGAGATATAGTTGTTATTAAATTATCTCGTAATACTGGTAAATTTAATTCTAGAATTAACTCTCCGGTTTCTACCTTTTGATTTTCATGTATAAAGCATTTAAAAGCATCTTCATTAGAACTGTCTACGCCCGCTCCAACTTGTATAACAATTTCTAAACCTTCTTCTGTTTCTATATTAAAAGAATAAGAATTTTTTTTAAAGATATTGCATATCCTGCCAGAGCAAGGGGCAACTATATTGTTACCAGTGGGAATTATAGCAATTCCTTCTCCTACAATGCTATTAGCTATTTTATTAGATACTTGCTCTAAATGAAATAGATGCCCTTGCATGGGAGATTTAATATCTAAGCTCATTTCCTTATTAAGTAGAGTGTTTTTTATAGAGTTAACTATTTTCATACTGTATACCTTCTTATGCATAGTATATGCTTTCTTTACTTAAAGTGGCATTTTTAGCAAGTGTTTTCAGTTATCAAACGAAGTATCTGCCATATGTATAATATACACGTGGTAGATGAAAATGCTAGGCTTTAGGCCTAAGTAAAATGGTTTAATTCAAAGTGTTTTAACGATGAAGTAGACCATTTTAATAGCCCTAGAGAGCAAGGCTTCTAAGCTTTTATCCTGCGTTAGTATTTCTTGATTTAGTCGACACCATACACCTTCTACCTGAAAACACGCATCTTCAAGTAGAAGGTGTATATACTCCTTTTGCTAGTTGACAAAACATATTGTATATACTAAAGCTATAATATTATTTTTAGGATAAATTATTATAAAATAATTAAATTTCACTAAAAACTAATATTAATGGAGATATTCATAATGTCATTTATCATTAATACTGACTTTATAGTTAATATTATTCTACCCTTATTATCATTGACCGCTATAGAAATAGTCCTAGGGATAGATAATATAATTTTTTTAACAATATTAGTTGACAAACTACCTGAGAAATATCAGCCTAAAGCAAGAACCTTAGGGTTGTTATTTGCGATGGTTACTAGAATAGCTTTATTGTATTCAATTACTTGGATTATGGCTTTTAACCAGCCATTATTAGTAATATGGTCTATTCCCATAACAGGCAAAGCTATTATTTTAATTTTAGGAGGTTTTTTCTTAATAATAAAATCCATAGGAGAGTTATTCTATAATAATGATTTTAATGCATCACAACAACAGCCATCTTCTAAGATTAAGGTATCTTTTTGGGTAATAACTAATATCATTGTTCAAATAGCTGTTATGGATATAATTTTTTCTTTAGATAGCATTATAACTGCTGTAGGGCTAGTTAACAATATTAAAATTATGGTATGTGCAATAGTTATTGCAGTAATGGTAATGTTATTAGCCGCTAAATCTGTGGGAGAGTTTATTAATAACAGACCTCAACTACGATGCCATGCCCTATGCTTTTTAATTCTTGTAGGAATATCGTTAATTGTTGAAGGATTTGGATTCAAAATATCGAAATCAATTATCTATATAACATTAGTTTATTCTTTGTCTGTAGAGTTTTGTATTATTAAGTTAAAAAAATTTTCTAGATAGCAAATTACTTTTAATAAGCAATTAATTATCAATAATTTTCATCAGATTGAATTGATGACGGCTATTGTACTGGTGACGAAGGTTATCAAATTGTTGCTTATTATTAAGAGTGTTATTTTTGAATATATTTTTTAATTTTTTTGTATCTTCTGTTACATTATAACAATCGCTAACCCCATTAAAAATATCTAATATTTTTTGTTGATTTGTTAATTTAGTTGGAGTGAACTGCTCCCAAAAATTATCTAATGCTATATTGTTATGTGGTTTTTCTAAGTATGTAGCAAGTTTAGAGTATATAACCTGAGTTCCTAAAAGTTTAGCATCGTAACTATAGC
The DNA here is from genome assembly GCA_929200515.1 of Candidatus Gorgonimonas leptogorgiae. Classification (GTDB taxonomy): domain Bacteria; phylum Pseudomonadota; class Gammaproteobacteria; order Pseudomonadales; family Endozoicomonadaceae; genus CAKMZJ01. Next base: position 8,282 of record CAKNAD010000076.1, read on the forward strand.
CAGCAATGTGGGGTGTAGCTATTTGACATTTATTTAGTAAGTTTAAATTAATATTGGGCTCATGCTCCCAAACATCAAATGCTAAATTTAAATCATTACCCATTGCTAAGTATTGTGCTAGTGCAGTGTTATCTACTACTGCCCCTCGAGAGCTATTAATGAGGCATCCGCTAGATTTAATCATTGCAAAATTATTTCTATTGAGTAAATGATAGGTGGGGTGGTTTCCTGTGGTAGTTAGCGGGCAATGCAAAGATATTATATCTGCTTTTTGTAGCAGTTCGGGCAACTCTATATAATTTAATGTTGGTAATGCACAATTATAAATTGGCTTAGCTGGATCAGTTAAAACTGTATTTATCCCTAATTTATACAAAGCATAATGTAGTCTGCAACCTATATTGCCAACACCGATTATACCGACCGTACAATTAGATAAATCAACTTTATTGTTGCTTGCAAACGAAGCAATACTTGAAAGTACATATTCAACTACAGATACCGCATTAAACCCTTTAGTGCTCGCAAATTGAATATCATGAGCTTTAAGGTAATCTACATCTATATGGTCAATCCCAGAAGTAACAGAGCCAACAAATTTAATATTAGTATTATTTAGTAAGGTTTTATCTACCTTAGTTATGGATCTTACTAACAAGACGTCGGCATTTTTTACATCGTTAGAGGTTATCTCTCTTCCAGGTTTAGCGATAACATTTCCTAAATTAGAAAAGTATTCGTTCACTAAGGAGATGTTATTATCAGCAACTATTGTCAGCATAAAAGTCTTATCTTAATATTAAGTATCTAAGTTTTTTATTTTATTATAAATAGGAAATATAGCGATAAATAAAAAACCTATAGCGCCAATTATAAAACTGTATTCTATAGATTTAGCATCTGCCATTAACGCACCTAAAAGTGGCATAATAGCACCGCCAATAATAGCAATAGATACTATAGATGAAGCTTGAATAGCAGTAGATGGTGGTAAAGATTTCATTGCTGCGCTGTAAATAATGGGATACATAACCGAATTGAAAAGACCTATAAGTACAATGGCACTAACAGCGAGTAAACCATTAACAAATAAAGGGCATAAAAATAATATAGCGCATACTAAGGTGCAAAATAATAAAATATTATTTGACTTCCAGAGTCTAAAAGTTATTGGTCCAGATAGGCGACCAATTAAGATACCAGACCAAAACAGTGAAACTAATATAGGGTAATTGCTTTCATCAAGATTTATATTAGATTTTTTAGCAAAAATTATAATAAAACTTACCGCCAAAGTTTCGCAACCAACACAAAAAAATGCTGAAATGGCACCTAATATAGTATGTGGGTAGTTCCATACGCTCTTAATATTATCACCTTGCTTTTTATTCAAATATTGCTTTTTTTTAAGGATATTTGGTAATGGTAGTAATATAGTAACGATAAATAAAAGTGCTGATATTAACAAAAATAACAAGTAAACCAACATGATTTTTATTGATTCATATTGCATTTTCGATTTTATTGTTGATTCTAATATATTAGTAGCATATTTAGTTAAATCTGAAGACATAAGAAGTGAAGCAAAAATAGGAGCTATGGTAGTGCCTATGGCAAAAAATGAATGTAATACAACCAACCTTTTGCTGGCGTTTTCAGGTTTTCCAATATGTATGGCATACGGATTAGAAACAACTTGCAAAAAACATACCCCACAAGATAATACAAAAATAGCTACTAAAAAACTCCAATAGGTATTTAGCCACCAGGCATAACAAAATAACAAGCAGCCGATAGTAGCAAGAGCATACCCGCTGACTATACCAAGTTTGTGGGAATGTTTACGCGTAATAGCACCAAACGGATAGCCAACAATAGTAAACGAAGTAAACCATACTACCTGTATGGTTAATGATTGCTTATAATTTAAATTAAATATGTTTTTCATTATGGGAACTAGTAGATCATTTAGAGATGTTAGCATTCCCATACACATAAACAATACAGCTAAAGATACTAAAGCTATACGATTGTGTTTTTTATCATGTTCTGTAATCATGGGTATATTATAAAACAAGTTATTTATAGTGTAAACCGTGTTATAACTTTAAAGTAACTAAAAAATTTATTTCTTTTAGAAGATGTTTTAAGTGTTGACAAATAAATAAATAGACATATAATGTTTAGTACAACAGCTGGAGGGATGGCAGAGCGGTTGAATGCACCGGTCTTGAAAACCGGCAAGGGTTAACGCCCTTCCAGGGTTCGAATCCCTGTCCCTCCGCCACTTTTATTTCTTTCATTATGTGCTGTATACACACTTCTTCTAGTTAATGCATACATCTACAGTTACAGTTTTAAAAATAATTAAGTATTGCGAATAATTGTTTGTATAGAACTTTTTATAGTTAATTAGCTCTAATATAAAATTAAACTTATTATAGTTAAAAGGGTAAATCAATTGGAAAACGGAAAAATATTGCGTTCATTTGGCTTAAAGGTTACTTCGCCAAGGATTAAAATTTTAAAACTTTTAGAAACTTCAAAAAAAGCCCATTTAACAGCTGAAGATATTTTTAAAGAGCTGTTAAAAACAGGAAACGACATTAGTCTTGCTACTATTTATAGAGCACTATCGCAATTTGAAGAAGCTGGATTAGTTATCAAGCATAATTTTGATGGCATAAATGCTGTCTATGAACTTAATTCAGAAGAACATCATGATCACATGATATGTCTAAAAACTGGCGATATAATTGAATTTTATGATGAAGATATAGAAAAAAAACAACAAGAAATTGCTGAAAACCATGGTTATGAAGTAATAAATCATAGTCTTATTCTATATGTAAGACCAAAAAGTAAGAATAAATAATATTTT
>CAKNAD010000077.1:0-702 GCA_929200515.1 Candidatus Gorgonimonas leptogorgiae
CACTTAGTTTGTTAATCTACGTTTTTATATTTTAGCAACAAAACAAAATAGATAAATAATAACTTTAGAAATCGCTAAAAGCCTGTTTAGAATCTTTTTAGCAATATAACTAAGAAAACTAAGATTACAAACTGAAGGCTTGTATTTAGTCTTCTTTCAGTGTTTTTCTATAAGCGTCTACATTTTTCTAGCTATGCAAATGAATGCTCTGAAACTCATCTTTTAGGAATTACTTTAAAGGTGTGTAGCTCACTTCTTTTTGCTACCTCTACAGTTGCATCCGATAATTCGTTTATAGTATCAATAAAAGGTTTTCTTGTATATCTAGAATCTACTATAATAGATTTTACTATAGATAATAAAGTTATAGCTTCAATTGCTCCATTTCGATCTGTAATATTCACTGCTGCAACTGTAATTGTGTGTAGTAGACCAAAAATATCAGTAATCATATGTCTCTTAATATCCAAAAGTTTTCCTTACATGATATCCTTTATTTTAGCACAAGCTATATTTTTTACGCTTTGTGTATCTGCGATACAAAAGCTAGTTTTAAATTCGCTACCTTGTGTTTTTCTACTTAACAAATTATATTTAAAAAATTCTAAACTAGTTCTAAAAATATAAAATAACCAATAATGTTTATTAGCTCTTTAGAGTTATAGCAATTACTTGATTTAAATAAGTATAAATTAGCAACTA
>CAKNAD010000077.1:712-1115 GCA_929200515.1 Candidatus Gorgonimonas leptogorgiae
GGAGATTTTTATATTTGTCATGTGGAGGCTATAGCAGTTTATAAATATCTTATAAAAATGATAACTTTAGTATATTAGTGCCACAGGAAATATTCAAGAAGATAACAATTAAAAAGTTTGATGAAAATAGATATGTCGATGTTAAGTTTGAGCAAGTCGATAAAAATGCTATTACTGGAGATTTAATAGTTAAACTTGGCATTGATTGCGAATTTGATAACTCACATAATTGTGCTTTTAAGTATGTTACTGATGAAAGTAAAGCTTGAGGACTAACCACTGATTACCCCAACTGGCAAACAGCAAAAGCGGAGCTTAATCAATTGCCACTAGATTGCTGAAACTTGGTATCAATCTACAACTAAAAACTAGGATTAACGTATTTTTCCATAAGCTTTATTGC
>CAKNAD010000077.1:1125-11151 GCA_929200515.1 Candidatus Gorgonimonas leptogorgiae
TAGGAACAGTCATATACAAATCCTTTTGGTTGAAAATAATAACAGAATATTAATACTCAAATACGAGTTTTTGAGTAGATGAAATCTAAATCCATTAGTACAGTTTATTTCTGTTATTAGAAGTTTTTTCGATGATTATTTAGAGTTGATATTATATCTAATTTATAGCTAATCTACAACTAAAAACTAGGATTAACGTATTTTTCCATAAGCTTTGTTGCTATTTCTTGATTAATTTTACCATTACTATCCGCTATTTCTTCAAAAGATTTTACCAGCATGCGATATGGTTTTGTTTGTAAATAGGTATTTACTTGCCAATAATCTTGCTGAGTTTTTGTTTCAATGCTATCACCATAGGTAACAGTTTTTTTCATAACTGTTAGAGTTCGATTGTATTTATTAAAATGTGTTTGTAATGTTTTTTTCACTTTTATAGATGAAACATCTGTAGACTCTGCTGTTAAAGAAGTTTGCAAGTCTTCAGTTGTTAGTTCATCTAGTAATTTTTTGTTTTGAACGGTTTTATATAAATATTTAGGAAATTCTGCAATAACTACTTGGTAGACAGTTTTACCGTTGTTTTTATCATTATAAGTAACATCCACAGTTTTACTAGTTTTCAGCAAATCATTTATTAAATTAGGTTTTCTAAGAGCATCTTTTAATACAATTATAGCATCATTTATACAGGAATACATATCTTGTTGGCGTGGTATTCCAGCATGAAATAAATGACAATGTTGCGTACCACAGGTTTCAATTAATTTTTCTGTAGAAGAAAAAAAACGCCAAAAACTATAATTTTTTCTATCAATAGAATCTAGAGTTACTATATATATATGGTCATTATTTTTACTTATAACCACTGGTGTCATATGCCATTTTTTATCTGAAATATTGGTAATAACACCTATTTGTTCTTTATTTTTTAGTTGTTGTACTAATTTACCAATTGAATTTTTTACATTATTATTTATATAATAAATATTAATATCATATTTTTTTTTATAATGCTGAAGTATTGCAGTTATAGTCATATCTTTAGGTTGAAATATTGGTAAAGTATGACTAAATGTAGTTACTTTACATTGACCTTCATTCGTATAATGTTTAATCCATTGTTTTCTAATATCTTGTCCTGTAACACCAATACTAGGATTATCTTTTATAATAGTTAGACCTCTAAGAATAATGCTTTCATCAGGAAACACAGTACCATCTTCTGAAAAATACCCTTTAGCTAACGGTAATTGTTTATTTTGATCATTTACAACTTTAATAGCTGTTTTTTGTATTGGTTTTGTATTATCGTTTGTTATTGTATTATAATTTGATGTGTTTATAGCACCTGTACCATTTGTATTTTCCATAGTTAGTCTTTCTTAACGCTCATAATTATTAATTTGTAGTTATTATTAGACTAGTTAGTTATGGAAAAGTTTGATGGTTAAGCTTAAAGTTATAGTTAAAGGCTGTTTTTATTTCAATACTATCAGGGTAGGTAACAGTCTTTTTATAAAAAGTAGAATTTTAGCTCTAATTATCCGAAGTACTTATAAGATTACAAATTTATGGGCGACTATTATGGATTTAGGATCAAAAGTAATAAAAGGGTTAAAGGTTGGAGCTTTATTAAGAGTTATAGCGCAAGTATTTACTTGGGTAAACACCTTAATTTTAATTAGGATATTAACTCCAGACGATTATGGCTTAATGGCTATGGTTATGGCTTTTATTGGAATTTTTGGCTTAATTGGAGATTTTGGAGTACACAAAGCGTTAATACAAGCTAAAGAAGTAGATCATTTTTTTTATAGACGAGCTTTTACTATTAATCTTATTTCTTGTTGTACGTTCTTTTTATTATTTTATTTTTTAGCACCTGTCATAGCAATATTTTTTAATGAGCCAGCTATTACTACACCAATAAGAGTAGTTGCCTTCCAGCATATAATTTTAATTTTCCATACCTTGCCTTATGCTCAAGCAAGTAGGTTAATGAAGTTTAAGGAACGTGAGCAAGTGCAGTTTTATTCTACCATTGTTGCTAGCATAATTACTATTGTAATGGCAGTAATGGGTTTTGGAGTTTGGGCATTAATAACAGGGCATTTATTGTTAAAGTTATCACTTACAATTGGCTATAATGTAATATCACCTTACTGGGCATTTCCAACTAAAAAATTCGCTACTTGTTATAAATTACTTATCTTTAGTGGCTTTAGTACTAAGAATGATATGCTCCGTTACTTGATGAATGTTTTTCCTAATATTTGGATAGGTAAAATATATAACAAATTAGACTTAGGTTTTTTTTCAGTAGCAAGAAACTTAGCTAATTTACCTGGCGATAAAATAGGCGAGCTGTTAAATCATTTAGGGCTTGCTTCTTTTTCTAAAATACAAAAAGAACCAGAAGTTGCTGGCAAATACTTGTTAAAATCTATTGGCTTAGCTAGCATGTTGTTATTTCCAACCTATTTTGGTATGTGTGCTGTAGCTAATGAAGCTATAGTTGTTATTCTATCAGAAAAATGGATTCCTGCGATAATACCATTTCAAATACTATGTTTATCTAGCCCATTTAAAATACTATCAGAGTTACTAGCAGTTGGTACCACAGCTATGGGAAAACCACAAAAAAATAGTTTTTGTCTGTTGTATTCTTTAATGTTGCTTAGTTTGTTTGTTTTTGCAAGTTATCATGGATTGATATGGGCTTGTTTAGCTTGGTTAGCAATAACTATTATTAGTTTTATTATACATTTGTATATAATAGCTCCTGTGTTTCATTTAAAAACGACAACTATTTTACTTGCTTTATTTCCTAGTATATTAGGTTCTAGTTGTATGTTATTAGCACTAAGGGTGCTTAAAGATAACTATTTCGATTCGTTAACTAACTTTATAGCATTACCATTACTTATAATAACTGGTGCTGCGATATTTTTCTCAATTATGTATATTTTATTCCGCAATAAATTAAAGATAATTATAAATTACCTAAGACACTAAGCTAAGTATGCAACTAATTTGGTAGACAAATAAATATGCAGGCATTATTTCCCATAATAAATAAACTATATGCTGTTTATCGCCATAAAGTAGCATATGTCTATTGTTTAGTTGCTTCGTTACCTTGTCTTATTTTTCCTCATCCAATAACTTTGTTACCATTGGCTATTTTGCCACATGGTTTAGTGTTTATACTTAAAAAGCCATTTGTTGTCTGCTTAATTTTTATTATGTTTTCTTTTTTTAGGTTGCATGAAGTGTTTGCTTTTTTAGATCCAATTAAAATCCCCTTATTAACGGCATTAGCTTCATACTTTGTATTATTTTGGCACATAATTATTACTGAGAATGTAAAAATATATTTTCGTAGAGAGCATAAGTATTTTGGGCGTTTTTTTGGTTGGGTCGTTATAGGCATTGCATTTTCTAGTTACCCACCTACAGCATTCGGAAGTTTTACTAGTGTATATATGAAAATAGGTATTATGGTGTTAGCAATTTCATGGTTGATGACGGAATTTTGGCATTTTAAATTAGCACATTTTCTTATTATTTGTTCTGGGTTGGCAGTTGGCTTTGTAACTTTACATAACAATGCAAATGGCATCGGTATGGTAGAAGAAACTAGAGTTACTATTCCAAATACCAGCTTAGGTGATCCTAACGATTTATCTTTGGTGCTGAGTTTTCCTATGAGTTATGCTGTAGCTTTTGCTACGACTAAAGGTACTGGAAAATTCAGAACCCTTTTAGGGCTAGCAGGAATGGTAGTTTTTGTATCTTCCATTATTGCAACACAAAGTCGTGGTGGTTTATTAGCTATTTTAGCTGTATTTGGGATTTTTGGATTACGTATTATTAAATCTAAGTTATTACTTATAAGTATTGGTGCTGTTGCTATGATGGTATTAGTTCTAGCTGCTGGAATAAGTGATAGAAAATCAGGTGGCGCTGAAGAAGAAGGAGTAGATGCTTCGGCTATGGGGCGTATCCATGCTTGGGAAGCAGCTTTTAATATGGCGCTAAGAAATCCGATGACAGGAGTTGGGCTATCGTTATTTTTAGATAATTATTGGAATTATGCTACTCATAGTAGAGCTGAAGGTCAAGCACATGTTACTCATAGCACTTGGTTTCAAGTTATGTCTGAATCAGGTTTTTTTGGTTTTGGCTTATTTATTTATTTAATTATACAAATATTTTTTTCTATTCAAGGATCGCTACGGCGGTTAGATTCGTTAAAAAATACGCCAGAATATAATCCTCATATGACGGCAATTGCCGTTGGTACTTATGCTGGTTTAGTAGGGTTTTGTGTATCTGGTACTTTTTTAAGCCAGGGTTTTTTATGGCCAATTTATATCATAACCTCAATTAGTATTGCGATTGCTAATTATATGGATTGTAATTATCCACAAGATAAATTTGATAAAGCTTTGGCTTAATTAAACGATTTTGCTATTAATAAAAAAAATTTTAATTATAACAGGAATTAAAATGCTAAATCGTTTTAAAATATGGCTAAAAAATAAAAATTGTGGTTTATCTAGGCTAATATTAGCTACTATTAATTATATAAGGTATTTTAATTTTCCAGTAATTAAACCTATACATGTTACTCTATATAAATTACATAATATTATATTAGCAATAGTTGAGTATATGTTACGTGTTTTCTATCGAACGCCATTATTTAAAACACAACTTAAAAATAATCCAAAAAATTTATTAGTATATTCTAAAATACCATTATTGATTGGTCCTCTAGAGATGGTTATAGGAGACAATTGCCGGATATCTGGACACAGTACAATCAGTGGGCGATCATCAAGTAAATTTAAACCACAGCTAATAATAGGAAATAATGTAGGAATTAGTTGGCAAAATGAATTATTTGTTGGTAAAAAAATTATTATTGGAAACAATGTTCGCCTAGCAGTTAAGGTAAGGCTGGTTGGCTATCCAGGACATCCGCTAGATGCAACTAAAAGAGCACAAGGGTTACCAGAAGAAGATGATCAAGTAGGTACTATAATTATCGAAGATGATGCGTGGATAGCCGCAGGTGTAACTATTATGGGTAATGTTAGAATTGGTAGAGGAGCTATAGTTGCGACAGGTAGTGTTGTAACTAAGGATATACCACCATGGGTTCTTGCTGGTGGCATACCAGCAAAGGTAATAAAATCATTAAAGATGAAACCGGATAGCTAATATGGCTGATTTAGTTGTTTTTGGAGAAGATTGGGGCGGTTTGCCATCAAGCACACAACACTTGATGAAACAATTAGCTGAAGATCATAGAATCTTATGGGTAAATTCTATAGGAATGCGTTCGCCTAAATTAACATGCTATGATATAAAACGTACATATAATAAATGTGTAAATGCCCTTACAAGCAAAAAATATGTTTCACAATCAACGGAATTGTTTCCTTATGTAATTCATCCTCAAGTATTGCCATTTCATGGAAGTAAATGGGCAAGAAAGATAAATCGAACACTGCTTAAAAAGCAACTTATGGCTATTATTAAGCATTTAGATTTTAAAGATGTAATTTTATGGATTTCAGTACCTACAGCAGTTGAAGTGGTTGGCTGTTTAGATGAAATGGCAGTAGTATATTATTGCGGTGATGATTTTTCGGGGTTATCTGGAGTTGATCATAATGTTGTTGAACAATTAGAAAAAGACCTAGTTAATAAAGCTGATATGGTGTTAGTTTCTAGTAAAAAATTATTAAAAAAAATTAATAATAAAAAAGCAGTGCTACTATCACATGGTGTAGATTATAGAATGTTTTCAACACCTAAAAAACGACCATATGATTTACCTGACATTGGCCCTATAGCAGGTTTTTATGGCAGTATATCCGATTGGATAGATATTGAAATGATAGCGCAATCTGCTATGGCTTTGCCTAGTTGGTATTTTGTTTTTATTGGTGATATAAAAACAGATGTTTCTATTTTGCAAAATTTACCTAATGTAATATTTCTGAATCATAAACAACATATTGAACTAGCTGCATATGTACAGCATTGGGATGTTGCTATGTTACCATTTAAAAATAATCAACAAATAAAATCTTGTAACCCACTTAAATTAAGAGAATATTTAGCTTCAGGAACATCAGTAGTATCTACTTATTTTCCAGAAGTGGAAGAATATAGTGATACTATTGCTATACAAAAAAAAGGCGAGCACTTTTTCCAGGCAATTCAACGTGCATATGGTCTTAAAGAGCAAAAATTACAGCGTCAGCAGTTAGTAGAGCATGAGTCTTGGGGTAATAAAGCTCTAGATTTAGTTAAGCTATTTGATTATTTACAAAAAAAAGCTAAATTACATATCGATTACTAAGAAATAAATTGATAATTAAATAGTATATTTTATTCAAGGATGAACAGTGGATTTATTAATACAAACTTCAACTAAGTTAATTGTTGCGGTAACGCTAATATTTTTTTTATCATCCTGTGCACATAATAAACCAATTAATGTATTAGATAAAAACAACACTAGTCATGAAATAATAGTTGAGTTTGCTAACAATAAAAATACTTTAGATAAAAAACAAGAAAATAAAGTAATATCATTTATTTCTTCAATAAAACCAAATAAGGACATTGCTGTTAGAGTATGGATATCGCCATCACATAATGCAAAAAAAGGATCGTTAAATTTATCATGGATTAGAATAAAGCGACTATATGAAGCTATTTATCCTTTTGTTGATGATATAGAATTATTCTATGACGAAAAACTTAATAAAGATACAGCTCTAATTAGTATTTCATGGGGATAATAAGTGAATATAAGGATAGTAAAAAATATATTTAAAATCTGTAACTCTGCCTGGCGTTATAGATATACTATAGTACTTCCAACTTTAATTATGCCCATAGTTGGCTTTCTTGTTAGTTTCTTAGCTCCTTCGCATTATGAATCGCATACAACTATTTTATTGCAAGATACTACAGAAATGAATCCTATTCTTGAAGATTTTTCTGTTTCTACTAATTTAGAAGAAAGACAACAAGCTTTAAAGATATTATTAAAAAGTCGTACGGTATTAAAGTCGGTAATATATGATTTAGGCTATGTTACTGAGCAGTCTACTAATGCAGAAATAGACAGAGAAATTTCTAAAATTTCATCTTCGCTATCGGTAGCATTTGGTGGTGAATTAATTAAAATATCCTATAACAGTAAAGAAAAAACCGATATAAAAAAAATATTAGAAACTGTTACTAAGCATTTAATTCAATTAATTCTTGCTCCTAATAAATCTTGGCAAAATACATCAATGAATTTTTTAAATAGTCAAGTAGATACTTATAAGCAAGAATTATATTTAGCAGAAAAAAAGTTATCTGAATATAAAACCACTCATGCTCTAGAGTTACCTGAAATACATAAAGCTAATGTTACTCGATTAACAGAGTTGTCTGCAAGTTTTGCTGATAAAAAAAGTGAATTAGCTGGTGCTGAAGCCTCGCTTTCTGAATTTAATAAAAATTTGGCGCATACTAACCCTATAGTAGGAAAATTAGAAGAAAATATAATAAAAATAAAAACAGAACTTAGTATGCTTAAATCAAGATATACAGAACAACATAGTCAAGTTCAGGCAGCCATACGTGAGCTAAATAGACTACAGCAAGAGCGGCAAAAGATTATCAATGCTAGTGAAAAATTAAGTACTGACGATGTACAAAGATTATGGAATTTAGCATCTTCAACAGCTGTAGTTTCTACTGAAGGTAATATGCAATCTACTACAATATTAGCATCACAATTACAAGCTGTTCAGGAAGCTAATTCAATTGTAACTAGTTTACGTAATGAAGTAGATTATATCCAACAACAAATAGAAACTTTACGTAAAAAAGTATATGATTTTTCTGAAATAGAAAGGAGTTTATCAACCTTAACCCGAGATGTAGAAATAAAGAAAAAGCTTTATGATGATTTTAAGTATAGACAAGGACTAGCACAGGTTACTAGCGATTTAATTGAATATGAAGAAGGTGAACGAGTAAAAGTTATTGATAAACCGTTTAATCCGACAATACCTATTAAAATTCCAGCAATAATATTTATAATAGCGGGGATATTTGCCGGAATAGGTATAGGAACTGCGATTGCAGCTATATCAGAAATAACAGACACCACATTAAGGCTAATTGATGATTTAGAACAAGCTTATGGGATACCAGTTATTGTTAGAATTCCAAAAATAGCTGATGGTACTGAGCCTTATTATGACTCTAATAATGATAACTTCAAAGAAGAGATAATAATATCATCATGAAGAATACTATCGTACATGTAGTTCAACATTTATTACCTGGTGGTATCGAAACCATGGTATTAGATTTTAAACGCTGCTCACCTAATGATAAAATTAGTGTTATTAGTTTAGAGGGAACTGAACAAAGTTCGATGAATTCTTGGGATATACTAGAATCGATACCTGATTTATATTTTCTTAATAAAAAAACTGGTATAGATTTCTTTGTTGTTTTTAATATGATTAAATTATTAAAAAAGCTACAAGCTAAGGTAATTCATACTCATCATGTCGGACCATTAATTTATGGTGGTATAGCTGCTAAAATAGCTAATTGTAAGCATATACATACGGAGCATGATGCTTGGCATTTAGAAAACAAGAAGCGAAGTAAACTAGTAGCAAGATGTATCAAATACTTTAATCCCACAGTAGTAGCCGATGCTAATATAGTTGCTAAAAATATAACAAAGCATATTCCTATTTGTAACCCTCAAGTAATTATTAATGGCGTAGATGCAGATAAATTTATCATTACTGATAAAACCAAAGCTAGAAATTTATTGTGTTTACCGCAAAACAGTATAATTATTGGCTGTGCAGCTAGATTTACCACAGTTAAATGCCATAGTTTGTTATTAGAGGCTTTTGCTGAGCTTCCAGATAATATTATTTTAGCTCTTGCAGGCGATGGTGAATTAAAACAACAGTTAAAGCAGCAGTCTATAGAGTTAGATATAGCATCAAGAGTATATTTTTTAGGTGTGGTAAAAGATATGCCAGCATTTTATAATGCTATAGATGTTTTTTGTTTAGCTTCTGCTATGGAGGGTTTGCCGCTATCTCTTTTAGAAGCACAAAGCTGCGGGGTTCCAGTGATAGCTACTAATGTAGGTGGCTGTTCTGAGATTGTAGATAAAAAAACTGGAATACTAATCGAAAAGTATAATAAAAAACAATTATCAGACGCTATGTTAACTAAAGTAAATAGTTTATTAAATAATAATGAACAGCAAAGGTTACGTAATTTAATAAAGTCAAATTGTAGTTTAATAGATGTAATTAAAAAATATAATAAATTATATCAAGGTGTTGATTAATATGAATACAGTTGCTTTATATCTTTTTTTTATATCTATCGCAGTAGTTGTGTATCATCATATTGGTTATCCATTATTGTTAAACTTAATAACTAAAAATAAAAAAATAAAACGTATAAGTTATTTTAAAAGAAATTACCAGCCAACCTTACAAGATAAAAAATTTCCTAGCATTTGCATTGTTATACCAGCTTGTAATGAACAAAAGTATATTGTTGATAAAATAATAAATTTAGCAATACTTGATTACCCACAACAGAAACTTAGTTTTATTCTTATATGTGATGGTTGTACTGATAATACTGAAAAATATGCTAAAAATACTGTAAAGGAATTAGGGTTAGCAAACTTTAATATTATTATTAACGCAACTAACCAAGGGAAAATTTATTCTTTGAATAAAGCTATATCTCAAAGTATCGCAGAAATTATAGTTCTAACTGATACTTCAGCAATAATGTCTATAGATAGCTTATTATTAATAGCTGCGCAATTAAAAAGACATAAAATAGGAGCAATTAGTAGTAAATATAAATTTATTGATGCTTCTATTGGTGAGTCATCTTATTGGAGGTATCAAACAAATGTAAAATCACAAGAAAGCTGTTTAG
>CAKNAD010000078.1 GCA_929200515.1 Candidatus Gorgonimonas leptogorgiae
CAATATGATAGAAAAAAGCAAGGATTTTAATAATTTTACGATTGGTAACAACAATAAGCTTTCAATTTTAGATAAATTTAATTATCAAATATCCTTACATCACCTTTGTAGTATAAAAAAACAGCTAGGAGAAATCACTCCTCAAGAAAAAAAAGTTATTTGTAAAATTATAACCACCCCTTTTTTATTTCAGCATCAAACTATAAATAATCTAGAAAATTTTAATACACATAATAATTGTACCGAGTTAGTTATTAAGTCTCATAAATATTTATCTAGAGAAAATTCAGATATTGAATTTAATAGTCATACATATGATATAGATTCTATATGCAATAATGATTTTGTGTTTTTTTCAATTTGTATGTCTAATAATCCAGAAAACAAACCAGAAATTACAACACATGCACTTATGGATTTCGGCTATATTGCTTACTTAATAAATGAAAAATATGGCAAGAATGGCTACCTTACTCTAACTGATCAAGCATGCTGTTTCGTGTATCCTGACACTAATTATTTAACATCTAAATTTAAAGGTTTAGAAAAACTCAGTAAAAGACGCATAGCTATTTCTGGCAGTAATGCTGAACCTATCTTTTCTTATCAGCATATGAAGCTTGGTATAGGGTATTATTTGATACTTTTTTTGCGTAACTGCGATATAAAAGAATTTATAGAATATGTATATACAGTATCTACTACAAAAGAAATAAATTATATTGTTCATACATTGTTTAATTTAGAGTATCATATTCCTAAAGAAGTAAAAATATTTAATGATTTTTATAAACATATTTTGTATACCCCAACTTTAAAACAAGCTGTTAATTGCGTTGGGTTATTTACATTAAGGCGATTTTGTTTTAGTAACTATGACTCATTTACAGATTTTTATCATAATATGCTAGTTAGCAAAACGCATAGTGATATAATAGTTTATTTTGAAGATTTATTCCAAAAAATATTAAAAGAAGCTAAGTATTTAATGCGTGATCAAATTAAACTAAAAATGATAAATATTTTGCGTAAGGATATAGAAATTTTTCTAAATTATAAATTTAAAGAGATAACATAACTATAAAAATATTTAGAAAAATAAGACTTATAGCAGTTTATCTATATACACGTATATACACGTAGTAGCTAATTTTAAGACTAAGTAAACGATCTACTAATTCAAAGCAAAATGTCGCTCAAATGCATATAGATCTTTAAGATGCTTTAACGATAAAGTAGAATTTTTAATTGCTATGTGTATATATCTTATTTTTTATTTTTGTGCAGCTAAAAGGAATTTGTACTCTGGTAGGTCTTTCTGTTGTATTATATCTAGTATATTTTATTATAAATTTTCTAAATAAAAATACAATACAGCTATATAAAATTAAGTGAACTCTACTTTAAGGTAATTTTCTAAGATATACTTTAACCTTAAAGTAGAAAATTTATAACAATGCAGTTAAAACTCTAGCTGTCGTTTTCTGCTAGTTGTTTTTCTATATAATTTACTGCATCTGAAAAAGTATTGATTTTTCCAGAGTCTTCATCTGGAATTTCTATATTAAACCCTTCTTCAAACGCCATAACTAATTCTACAGAATCTAGTGAGTCAGCACCTAGATCTACTACAAACGATGCATCTGTCTTAACCTGTTCAGGGTTAACACCTAGTTGTTCACATACAATTTTTCTGACACGTTGTTCAAGCTGTTCGCGAGTTTCACTCATTTTACAATATTCCTATATTAATGGATAAAAATGCTCAAAATCTTAATTATATAAATAAGATGTAGCTATAAAAATTTTCACTTAATATACATTTGTAGTTTAAAAAACTAGTTTAAGCAAGTAATTTATAAGTTTTTAACTAATGCTAGTATTTTTTGATTTAATCAACACTAAACCTGCAAAAACCTGTCTTAGCTAAAAATTTATAATCACTATTAAAAACTGTTACTGCTTGTAAATTATCAGCTATAACTACTATCTATAATTTTAGATAAAAGCGACGGATGAATAATTTTTTTAGTTATACAAAAAGTCTATTACTTAGTCTATCATATTTTAAAAAGTATCTATATTAAAACTAAATTATATACAGTATAAATTTTAATTTATTAAAGTGGACACTATATATAAAATATTTAGTACTACTAAATTGATAAATTATATGCATGCCTAAAAGTTATCAGCTTACTAAGATATATACACGTAGCAGTTGGAAATGCAAGTTTTCAGCAAGTGATTATAAGTTTTTATCTAAGGCAGTATTTCGCAGGTTTAGTGTCGACTAAATCAAAAAATACTAACGTAGGATAAAAGCTTAGAAGCCTTGACCTTTGGGGCTATTAAAAAAATCTACTTCATCGCTAAAGCACCTTAAAATGCAACCTGCATTCCTTCGGTATTTTTCCTTGAATTAAATCTTTTTACTAATCTCTGAAACCATGCACTTTCAAGTAGAAGGTGTATATAAATCTGTTAGTAAATTAAACTATCAAAGCTATCTTTAAAGGTATTATATGTAACTACCCCATATACATACCTCCATTTACACTTAATGTTATTCCATTGATAAAACCTGCTGATTCACTTGCAAGATAGCATACTGCTGTTGCTATTTCTTCAGGACGACCTAAACGTCCTACTGGAATTTGTTTTAGTAATTGCTCTTTATGATTTTCAGGCAAGTTTTTAGTCATATCAGTATCTATGAATCCAGGAGCGATATTATTTACAGTGATGCCCCTACCACCCATTTCACGAGCTAGAGATTTAGTAAAGCCTTCAAGGCCAGCTTTAGCAGCAGAATAATTAACTTGTCCGGCATTTCCCATGGAGCCAACGACGGATCCTATATTGATAATACGTCCCCATTTGTTTTTGGCCATATATTTAATAACTGACTTACTCATATAAAATGCTGAGGTTAAATTAGTTGTTATTACTTTTTCCCAGTCTTCATCTTTCATTCTGAGCATTAAATTATCTTTAGTAATACCGGCATTATTAACTAATATATCTAAAGATCCGAACTCTGATATTAGCTGTTTGATAACTTCTAAACAGTTATCTTTATTACAAACATCAAGGATCTTAGCAGTTCCTTTGATATTATTTTCTTTAAAATAGGTATTTATTGTTTCAATTCCAGTAGCAGATGTAGCGGTTCCTACTACCGTGGCGCCATATTGGCTTAAATGCGTTGCTATAGATCTGCCAATTCCACGAGTTGCACCAGTTACCAATGCTACTTTATTACTAAAATCAATCATTATATACAAAAGCCTTGCTATGGTTAAATATTCCAAGTATTAGATTTATCATCTAAAGTCAAAGAATCACTTGAGTTTAATATACGCTTATTTAAACCACAAAGAACATTACCAGGTCCACATTCTATGTAGTTAGATATTCCAGTATTATTTATATTGATTATAGAATCAGACCATTTCACTGGGCTATACAGCTGTTTAATCAAATTTTCTTTTATTATATCTTTATCATCAGAGTGCAATCCAGTAACATTTTGCACAATAGTGATCTCTGGAGTGTTAATTTCTATTTTTTCAAGAGCTTGCTTTAATTTATAAGATGCTTCTTGCATTAAACTTGAGTGTGAAGGCACGCTAACAGGTAATAATATGGCTCGTCTAACGCCTTTATTTTTAGCTATTTCTATTAATTTATTAACAGCTTCTTTGTGCCCAGCCACAACAACTTGTCCTGGAGAATTAAAATTTGCTGCCTCTACAAATTTATTTTGTTCCTTTAATTCTTCAGTTGCTTGTTTACATAAGCTTATAACTTCTTCATTTTTTAGTCCTAATATTGCAGCCATAGCACCAACTCCTTTTGGTACTGCTTGTTGCATTATTTTACCTCTATATTTTACAATTTCAATTGCATCTGCAAAATTTATAGAATTAGTACATACTAAAGCTGAATATTCTCCTAGGCTGTGTCCAGCAACTACAGAAGGTTGAATATTCTGGTATTGCTGCCACATTCTAAACAACGCCACACTCGCTACTAATAATGCAGGCTGAGTGTTTTCTGTTAAATTTAGTTCTGTAGAGTCAGGATCTTTAATCATTTCTAGCAGGTTAAAGCCTAGCACTTCTTCGGCAAACTTAAAAGTTTTACTAAATATATTGTCTGTATAAAACTGGGATAGCATGTTAGAGTATTGCGATCCCTGTCCTGGAAAGACAAAACAAGATTGTTTGTTAATTTTCATGTTGTTGACTGATGATGCTCTTCTATGCAGAATAAAATTACTATCTTAGGATACACAAAATTGATATCATAAACCCTGTAGCATGTTTCAATAAGTATATAACATATACAAAATAAAATGCGTGTGTATTATCCTAAAATTTTTATAAAATATCAACTTGAAACTGCAAACAATATTTATAATCTTATGATTTTCATACTACATACAAATAATTTATACATGCCAAGTGGCATATTATAAAGAATATAATTGATTATACAAGGTAATATGATAATTTTTCAGCTACAACTGCTTAAAAATATAAATTATACCTGATCATTATGGAGGATAGAGCTTAATAAACCCTGATACCAACGTAACATAGCAGAAATTTCTGGCTTGTTGATATAATTTATAATTTCACTAGATTTTTTATTGGAAATAGTTAATATCTTGCTTAATTGTGCTGTAGTAACAACTAATAATGCTTGTGGGTTATCTATAGCTTTAATTAGAATAGAGCATTTTTCTTCATACATATGTGGAATGCCTAAACCAATTAATAATTGTTTAAAGCTAGGGGGATTACTCTTTAGATATTCTTTGGTATTAATATTTGGTGGTAATTTTACGCTAGTTATAGATAATTCATCTATTGCTATTATATCAACTAACTGGGTTACAATGCCAGTTGAAATTAATTGATCTACTATTTTAGGAGTTATTTGTGGTATATTGATGCCTTTTTTGCTTACTAACCATAATAATCTTGCTTTAAATTGTTGCGAGCATTGCTCGCTATAAGTCAAACAGCTACATTTATTATAATTGTAACTACTATTAAAGTCTTTTTTAGTTCTTGTGATTGGTCTTAATAAAACATTATTAATAACCGCAAGTGCCTTACCTTTAACTTGCAAACTAATAGTATCATTTATTGCTATATTTAACTTATGCAAATTATCAATACTTCCTACAGAAATCATAGATATAACTCTGTTTTCAACTGTTACTGGCGTTAATTTCAAAACAGGTGTTATTTTTCCTGTGCGTCCTATAGAATATTGTATATCAATAACTTCAGTGACAACCTCGGGAGATAAAAATTTTATTGCAGTAGCCCAATGCGGGGTTAAATTAGAACCTCCTAACAATTGGCGTACCTTATAATTATTAACTTTTATCACTATGCCATCCATTGCAAACGGAAAGTTATTTTTTTGTTGATAATAACTGTATAAATAATTGATGTCTTTCACATCATTTATTATATCAGTGAATTTTTTAGGTAGATTATACCCATATTGATATAGCTTAGCTATTGCGTCTATATCTGTAGCTTCAGTTGAATCAATCCAGCTCCAAGGAAAAAAATCGATTAGTTTAGCAAATTGCATATTAACAGTTTTTTGCATGATTAAGGCAACAATAAATTGCCTAGGAGTTGAATATTTTGCTAATACTTCTTCCGATGCCTTATCTATACGTATAAATAATTCACCATGCAACACTATGGTTTTACTATCTCTACCTGGCAACCAGCCATGCAATTTTTTTGGTATATTAGGTGTTTTATTGATAATATTGCTAATATCCATGCCAAAATCACCATCGCCTCTAGTTAAAGCTCTAGCTAAAATGCCATTTTCATATATAATCTCTACAGCGATACCATCAATTTTAGGCTGTGCTACAATAGTATTATGTTTTATTTTCTTTAAAAAATAATCTATATTATTCAGATTCTTTTTAGATAAACTCCCCATAAATTTATAATGCATAGTGTTTTTAGAGTTGTCAGTAGCTATAAGAGTATCTGCTAATGTAGTTTGATTACTTTTTATACCAAAACAGCTTTGCCAAAATTGTAGCTTTGCTGTAAGTTTATCGTAACTATTATCAGTAATTAGGGGTTGGTTATTTACAAAATAAGCTTTATCGTGGCGTGTTATTTCTTGTTGCAAATGCATAATATTTTGCCGCGCTTCCTCTGCGCTCCAATTAGGACAAACAGCATTTGCTAATGCTACTACACTCAAAACTAAAATACATATAGCTAACTTATCCATTTATTTCTCTATTATTATCCATCTAATTTATACACCTTCAAGTAGAAGGTGTATAGAGCGTAAGTTTACTTACCTAATGCATGTCTAACACGTAAACCATATTCACTATTAGCAGCAGAAAAATGCTCAACCATCTTTTGTTGGGTGCTTGTACTCACAACTTTTAACGTACTGTGGATGTTAGAAATTAATCTTAGTTTTTCATCTTCCGGCAATAGACAATATAAATCACCGGCTTGGCTAAAATCATCTTGGTTATAACGACTATAGCGATCAGCCTCACCATCTAAACCTAATGGTGGTTCAACAAATTCTGCTTGCTCTTGCAAACCATTATTACTATTTGGACCATAGTTGCTACTAGCATCACCACCAGTTTGGCTACCTGAGAATGGACATTGCGTACCCGCCATAGCACCTCCTCGCTGATGGTGATTGGCGGTTGTGGCATGTGGACAATTGACAGGCAGTTGATTATAGTTAGCACCAATACGATAACGCTGAGCATCAGCATAGGCAAATAAACGTGCCTGTAGCATTTTATCTGGCGACACGCCAATACCTGGAACTAAATTACTTGGTGCTAATGCAACTTGCTCAACTTCAGCAAAATAATTTTCTGGCATGCGGTTTAGCTCAAGCTCACCAATTTCAATTAATGGGTAATCTGCATGTGACCATACTTTTGTTAGATCAAATGGGTTAATCTTGTAAGTATTAGCTTCTGCTTCTGGCATTATCTGCACTTTGACCGCCCACTTAGGGAAATTGCCATCTTGAATAGCTACGACCATATCACGTTGTGATGAATCAGGATCGATACCTTTAAGAATGTCTGCTTGTTCAGCTGTTAAGTTAGCTATACCTTGCTTGGTTTTAAAGTGAAATTTAACCCAAAACCGCTCGCCTTGGGCATTCCAAAATGAAAATGTATGTGAGCCATAACCATGCATTTGGCGATAGTTGGCAGGAATACCACGATCAGACATCAATATTGTTACCTGATGTATGGACTCGGGGTTTAAAGCCCAAAAATCCCACATTGCATGCGGATCTTTAAGGTTAGTTTGTGGGTTACGTTTTTGAGTATGAATAAAATCAGGAAATTTAATACCATCACGCAAAAAAAATGTTGGGGTATTATTACCAACTATATCGTGGTTGCCGCGCTTAGTGTAAAAGCGCAGACCAAAACCACGTGGATCGCGCTCGGCATCTGCAGAACCCATTTCGCCACCAACCGTTGAAAAACGTACAAATGTTTCAGTTTGCTTGCCAACATCATTAAAATGATCCGCAATGGTGTATCTACTCAGATCACAAGTTAATGTAAATTTACCATAAACCCCTGTGCCTTTGGCATGAACAATGCGCTCTGGAATACGCTCACGATTAAAGTGAGCGAGCTTTTCAATTAAATGCCAATCTTGCAGTAGCAGTGGACCACGCTTACCAGCTGAAAGTGAATTTTGGTCGTCGCTAACAGGTGCACCATTTTGCGCGGTAAGTGTTTGCTTTTGATAGCTCATAACACCCTCTAATCTTAGTTGTAATAAAACTAAAGTTTGATTAAATCAATTAGTGCTAAGTCTTTTAATACTTTACGATTTTTATAAAGTTAAAAGAGTTAACAAAATTATAACTATGTTGTTGATATACAAGATGCAACTCTACCCCAGCTTCTATTATCGATGTTTCACCATTTTGATTAATCGAAAAGCTATCTTTTTTCTATGCATGCTTTATCGAATATACAAATAACAAATAAAATAACACAATATTTACACACGAAGACAAATATATATTTACGTTTTATACACAAATCATGTGTTTTTAACTATCTTCTTATACAAAGTGTCATTTTGTTAGGCGTATGTAATTATAAAAAGTATAATTGTTATCAAACAAAGTACCTATTGTGTTATTATTTATCACTAGCTAATCATTTATCTTTTTTATTAACATTAAAGATTAAAAATAATGGCATTGTTATTTTAAATATATCATCTGTATTTTCAAGAAAAGACTCTATATTTTTTATTTCTGAAATAGAACTACTTGGCATCATTTTATCCTCTGAGTAATGATTTCTTTGTGTAGCTGTTGCTTCTTCCGTACTAGCAACATTATTTTTTATTAAAGCAGATGGCGGAATATCATACATCGGCTGATTTACAACAGATAAAGGAACATCATATAAGGCTAAATTAGATTTTGGAACATCATATATTGATTGATTTACAGCAGATGGAGGAACATCATATAACGCTAAATTAGATTTTGGAGCATCATACAGCTCTTGATCATTTAAGTAATTATGTGTTGAAGTGTTGCTTGGTTGTAACATATAGTTGCTAACTGAAAGTTGTTTATTTTTATTGCTATCTGTAGATACAAGAGGGGTACTGTAAGAAAACATAAGAGATACCATAATTGCAAAATTAACGTTTTCTAATTTCATGCTACGCTGTCCATTATTTATTAATTTATGCAATTTATAATCTGTAAATAATGTAAATAAATCACTACCGGCATCATCTTGTGTTTCTTCTATTTTATAATATTTAGTATATTGGTAATTGGCTATAAAAAAAGTAATAATAGCTATATAGTAACCATTATACTGATAAGTCTCATTATGCATTTCTTGCGTTTTAGGGGTTGAACTTTCAAAATTATATAGTATAAATTTTAATTTGCTAAGATCAATAAAGTATTCTTTTAGCATTTTAATTTTAATTAATATTACCCCATAAATATATTCATTAGTAAAAGATAAAATACGGTCTTGGAACTGTGAAAAAGTATTTTTTTGTATTTTATAAAAATCAAGCAAGCAATAATTAGAATTTTTAATATTTTGATTATAAATACTTAACATAAATTTAGATGCTTTGTTATAATCTTTAATAAAACTTACATTATGCATTATGTCTTTATCATATAAAAAAATAAGCTGTAACTTAGTGAGCACGCTAACCGCTAAATATATTCCTGTAATATAATGATTATGCAATGGTATTTCCATCTTTTTATGAGTAGCTTTACCTATTTGATTAATCATTTTAGTAATTATAGCCTGTTTAATAATCAAACTTATATGGACATAGTTTTCTTCATCTTCATCTCCATATGCTTGATAAACAGACCAAGGATCTTGCATATCATCTTCTTGTTGCATTAAGTAATAAGCTGTATAATAACCTATATATTTAATATTAGAGTCAGTAAAAAGAAAACTTAAGAAGTCATTTACTTTAGCTAGATAATGATTAGAATATAATTCATTTTGAGTATCACATACTTCAGGCTGATAATAACTTAATATTAATGATTTCCTATCTTCATTTTCAAGCACTACACAAAAAAAATCGTCTGATACAAGTTCATTTAACGGATCATCATTGTTTTCCCCTTGGACTGTTGGAGAATTAGTCTCTGATAACATGCCTTGGATATATTTATGTACTTGATATACGCTATTACGTTTTATAGTATTATTTTCTAAGTTAGCAATACTAGTGTTGGTATCATTGCATAAATCACTTGTATGGTCTAAATTTATGCTTGCTTGATCTATTTTAGCATCTGTTATTGGATTCTCTTTTTCTTTCATTTTATAGCGTTTTTTTTTACGACTTTTTTTTCTACTTAAGCTACCAAATATATTCTTTATTCTGCAAAACTGTTTTTTAAATATATTTTTATTATAGAAATAATTATCTTGTCTTTTTATTCTTACTACCTGATTTTTTTGATAGTCACTTTGTGGTAATGTGGATTTGTATTCTAAAACATTTTTTAAATTATGTTTAGGGGTTATGTTTGCTTTATTCGTAGGTAACTGAGTTATACTGGTTTCTTTATTTATTATTTGTGGATAAACATTATCGGGTTCTATCATACATTTACCAACAGCTCCAAGAAAAACAACATAAAATAATAATATCTTAGTTATAAATAATTTAATTGGTTTGATCATTATACATTATGCCTTGTATTTATTATTTTTATTTATTATGCTACCTTAACTTAGATCTTAGTACAAATTTATTCTTTACCTATACACTATTATTTGTAATACTACTATCAACTTTAAGATGCTTAGGTTATTAAAAACTGAAGCAGTTTTTTACGTAATTAAACTGATAAATGAATTAAATGAAGAAGAAAATAGGCCGTAATTTATGCAACATAGACAACAAATTAACTAAATTAAGAATAATCTCTGGCAAGTGGCGTAATAGAAAATTAGACTTCATGCACAATGTTAATTTAAGACCAACACCAGAAAGAATTCGTGAAACTGTTTTTAACTGGATAACAAATTACATTCATAATGCTAACGTACTTGATTGTTTTGCAGGAAGTGGCATTTTTGCTATAGAAGCTTTATCTCGAGGTGCTGCAACAGCTACTATTATCGATAACTCTGCTATTGCTATTAGCAATATTAACAACAATATAAACAAGATAGGTATTAGTAACATAGATGTTATTAATCAGGATTGCTTGTTACATCTACAAAAAAATAAACAAAATATTAAATACGATCTAGTTTTTATTGATCCACCATTTCATAAAAATATGTTAGATAAAACATGTGCATTGCTAAACGACAATAATTTCATCTGTACGGGATCGTTAATTTACACAGAATCGGAAATAGGTATAGAAAATATTTCCGCCCCTATTAATTGGCGCTTAATTAAGAGTAAAACTTCTAAATCTATCAGCTACCAATTATGGCAAGTAGAAAGTATATAAAGGTTTATCAAAAAGGTACAGCAGATAATCACGGCAAGAACGTAAAAGCCAAATCTGGCTTAAAC
>CAKNAD010000079.1 GCA_929200515.1 Candidatus Gorgonimonas leptogorgiae
ACATGGCAGATGAAAAGGCTAGGTTTCATCTAGCACCTGTATAATAAGACTTTACATCAGATAGCAATTACTCTTCCACTTTACTAGGGATGTATCATTATTTTAGAATAATTTTATATAACTGATCTATTGTTAAATTTTCTATGTATTTGTATATACTGTTTTGTACATCACCCACATCAAAACCAAGTTTATATAAATTGTCTGTTAACTCAGTATTCCCAAATATAAAACCGATAAAGTTATTAACTTTATTTCTTAATACTTGTTTTGATTCTGTATTTTGATCGGAATAATCAGATTTACATAACTTTGCGTAATAAATTAAGTCTCCTCCTATCCAATAAGCTGAATTAACTGCTTTCTCTAAAGAGTTGAATAATTCAGTATTGTTTTCTGCTGATATATTATTAGTTGGAATTTTATCTTTGAGTCCTTCAAGTAGTATATCTATACACATTTTTTCTATATGGTAGTCTTTTATCTTGTCCATATAAGTAATAGATTTTTTAAATAATATTACAGTCGCAATAACAGCTAGGGTTACGCCTATTGCAAAAAATGGAGAAACTAGTATTAAAGCTGTAATAAGTAACCATATAATAATAGGACATCCTATCATTGTAAACAAGCTGAGGTTTAACAATGTGTCTTCGGAAGCTTCTTTGATGTTTGTAACTTCAGCTTTTCTTTCTTGTAGTAATTTATAAGTGTCTTCTACTGCGTCATACCTGTTTTGGTCAAGTTGTTTTGAAGTGTTTTCTGTTTTGTCTACTTTATAATTTTCAAAGGTTTGATCTTTGTTATCTGTGATATTAGCAGAGTAATTATTAGGTGCGTCTGCGTCTGGAAAAGGTAATTCCGCTTCTTCATACAGCTCTCGTAGACGCTGATTTGGATATATTTTTTCTACATACATGTCGATACTTCCTGTAAAAATGTACTATTGCGTTAAATATTAGGCATTAATGTACCATATAAACTAGATAAAAGCAACCACTAGTTGATCTTTTCTTGATTGTACCATGTTTATCCATATAGAAAAATTCTCAATAGTTTTTAAGGGCTTGTTTATTAGTTTATTGTAAAATTTTTGTAAAGATCACTTGCGATTGATGATTTTATTAAATATATCCTTATACTTAGTTTTGTAACTAATTAGTTCATTTTAGTTCATTGATTATTTCATTTCCCTAACCAGAGAGTTTACTATGACAACAAACAATGAAATCAATAATTTAAAAGAATATTTAACTAAGCATATAATAGGGCAAGAATATCTAGTACAAAGATTACTTATTGCCTTGTTAGCAGATGGTCATTTATTAGTAGAAGGCGCACCTGGGTTAGCCAAAACTAAAGCAATTAAAGATTTATCCCAAGGAATTGACGCTGCTTTTCATAGAATACAATTCACTCCCGATTTACTGCCATCAGATGTTATTGGTACTGATATTTTTATTCCTGAAGAAAGAAGTTTTAAATTTCAATCTGGTCCTATTTTTCATAATTTAGTATTAGCAGATGAAATTAACCGCTCCCCTGCTAAAGTGCAATCAGCCTTATTAGAAGCTATGGCTGAAAGACAAGTTAGCGTTGGCTCGCAAACCTATAAATTGCCAGAATTATTTTTAGTAATGGCAACGCAAAACCCTATAGATCAAGAAGGCACTTATCCGTTACCAGAAGCACAACTCGACAGATTCCTCATGCATATTAAAGTTGATTATCCTAGTATTAGTTCTGAGCGTGCTATATTAAAGCTAGCAAGAGATATAGCACAAAAAAAACCGCAACAGAATTCCACAATAAATGTAAAAAAAGAAACTATTCTAGCAGCAAGGCAAGAAGTTCTCGACATGCATATGGAATCAGTAGTGGAAGAATATATAGTACAGCTAATACATGCAACGCGTGATCCTAAACCATATAGCCAAGAAATGGCATCTTATTTAGAATACGGCGCTAGCCCAAGAGGAACAATTAACTTAGATCGTTGTGCTAGAGCTTACGCATGGTTACAGGGTAAAGATTATGTCAGCCCCGAAGATGTACAAGCGGTTGCTCACGATGTTCTCAGACACCGGTTAATTCTAAGTTTTGAAGCCGAAGCTGCCGGTAAAGATGCAGATCAAATTATTAGTTATCTACTTAACGTTGTTCCAGTGGCTTAATCATTATGAATAATGCCTATTGTACCTTAACTGACTTATTAACCCTTAGACTTAAAGCTAAAAAGTTAAAGCTTTGTTCTAGGGTAAATACCAGCTCGCAGTTTTCGGGCGGTAAAAAATCGTTATTTAAAGGCAGAGGAATCGACTTCGAAGAAGTTCGTCCTTATGCTTTTGGCGACGATGTTCGCTCTATAGATTGGCGAGTAACCGCCAGAAAAATGAAGCCGCATACTAAAATATTTCAAGAGGAGCGAGAAAAGCCTCATATAATAATACTAGACCAAAGCCTGTCTATGTTATTTGGTAGCAGTAATTATTTAAAATCAGTAGCTGCATGTCATTGTGCTGCGGTGCTGGCCTGGGCGGTGTTAAAAAATGGTGATCGTATCGGAGGGGTTATTTTTAATAACGATAACCTAATTGAAATAAAACCTAAACGCTCACAAAAATCTATAGTTAATTTGTTAAATCATGCTGCTGAAATGAGTAAATCTTTATTAACAGCTCAAGCTACTGAAGATACTAACACTCATTATATGAATAAAGCTTTACGTCATGCTAGAAGAGTTGCTAAATCTGGAAATCAATTATTTATTATTAGCGATTTTTATTCTATAGATGACGAAATGGAGGCAAGTATTTCTAAGCTTAGTAAGCATAATCAACTAATGCTAATTTTAGTTTATGATGCTTTAGAAACAAAATTACCTAAGCCAGCGCTTTATTCTATTTCTAATGGAGAACAACTGTCGCAAATTAATACTGCTAATAAAAAGCTAAAACATGCTTTTACTAAAATCTATGAGCAAAGACAGCAAAGAATTACTAATTTAGCAGAAAAATACGGCATAGCTATTATTACTATTGATAGCGGTAGTTGTGCGGCAGAACAGTTGCTGAATACTATTAATTATAAAAAACTTTAACCTGCTAATATTTGAGATAACCTATGAATACAGCTATCAACGCATTAGATCAATTAAAGCCAAATATAATTCCTGAGCCTATAAATTGGTGGCCAGTTGCTTACGGATGGTGGGCTGTTGCTTTAATAGCATTTATAACTATCGCTATCGTTAGTACTAAAGTTACAGCAAGCTGGTTAAAAAACAGGTATAGAAAGCAAGGCTTAAAACAATTAACTGCTCTTTATAAACAGTATAATGCCCCAGATACCGAAAAACAATATTTACACTGTTGTAATCGTTTATTAAAAAAAATTGCATTGCGTACTTATACTAATAAATCTGTAGCAAAACTTTGTGGTATAGAATGGCTAGAGTTTTTATCGCAAACAGCAAAAATGCCAGAATTTATAAACGGTAGCGGAAAGGTATTAGGGGATTTACGATTTCAAAATAAAATTAAAATCAATACTAAAGAGTTACATCATTTAGCTAAAACTTGGATACAAAATCATCATGTTTAAATTTGAATGGATATGGCTATTTTTAGCATTGCCATTGCCAATATTAATACAAAAATATTTTAAGCCAGCTGTTAAAAATGACGATCAAGCGCTAAAAGTGCCGTTTTATCAGCAATTAACTAAAATAGCTAACGATATAAGCATATCAAATACTAGTAAGTTATCAAAGAATTTAATTTTGGCATGGTTAGTATGGCTGTTATTAATAACTGCCGCTGCTAGGCCAGTATTTCTGATAGCTAATAAACATTTGCCGTCTACTGGTAGAGACTTAATGTTTGCTGTAGATATTTCTGATAGCATGCAAATTGCAGATATGGACTCTAACAAACAAAAAGTAGATCGCTTAACTGTAACTAAAAATGTATTAAAAAAATTTATTAAAAATCGTGTTGGTGATCGCTTAGGGTTAATTTTATTTGGTACTTATCCATATTTACAAGCGCCTTTAACTTTCGATCGGCAAACAGTAGAAACTTTATTGCTAGAAGCGCATACTGGTATGGCAGGAACGCAAACATCAATAGGAGACGCTATAGGTTTAGCAATTAAACATTTAAGAAATCGCCCAGAAAATTCTCGAGTATTAGTTTTATTAACAGATGGCGCTAATACTGCCGGTGAAATGTCGCCTATACAAGCAGCTAAAATTGCTAAACAAGAAAATATAAAAATTTATACTATTGGTATAGGTGCTGACGAATTAGTAATTCCTGGAATATTTGGTTCTTCTTTAGGTTCGCATACGGTCAATCCTTCTGCCGACTTAGACGAAAAAACCTTAACCGAAATGGCTAATATGACTGGCGGTAAATATTATAGAGCAAAAAATTTACATGATTTAACAGATGTTTATAAAACCTTAGATACATTAGAACCTGCATTACAAGAAGATGAATCCTTTAGAATAAACGAACCATTATTTTATTATCCGCTAGTAATCGCTCTGCTAATTAGCTTGTTTATAACTATATCGCAATTAGGAATACTAAATAATATTAGCTGGGGGAGAAAAAAATCATGGTCGAAATAATTTCTAACTTTCATTTTATTAGGCCATTATGGTTGTTAATGGTAATACCAGTAATAATAGCAATATTAATATGCCTTAATGCTCAGAGCTTTCCTACTAATTGGCACAAGGTAATTCATCCTAAGCTAATTAATTATTTATTAATAGGAAAAACTAAAAAGGTTAATCGCTGGCCATTATGGTTGTCATCTTGCTGTTGGCTTGTTGCTTGTTTGGCACTAGCTGGACCGGCTTGGAATAAAACTACTATTAATCCTCATAAAAGCGATTATCCTTTAGTTATTGCGTTAGATTTATCTCCTGGAATTTTAGCAGCAGATCTTTCACCTAATAGATTATCTAGGGTATCTTATAAATTGCAAGATTTACTAAAAGCTAGAGATCAAGGCAGTAATGCTTTAGTGGTTTATTCTGGTTCAGCACATGCAGTAACTCCACTAACAGACGACAATAGAACTCTAATTAATTTAATTCAAACTTTATCTCCTGCGGTTATGCCAACAATAGGCAATCGAGCAGATTTAGCAATTGACCTAGCTGTTAACTTATTAAAGCAATCTGGGCATACAGAAGCAGATATCTTATTATTTACTAATGAAGTTTCCGCAGCACAGCAGCAAAAAATAAAATCAATTTTAGCTGATACTAATATTAAGCTTTCAGTAATAGGTGTAGGCACAGAATATGGTGGACCAATTTTATTAGCAGATGCTAGTTACTTAAAAGATAATAACAATAATGTAAAACTGTTTAAATTACAGCATCAGCAATTAAGCAAATTAGCAAGCGAAAATGGTGGCAAGTATAGAACAATGACTGTAGACCAAAAAGATTTAGAAGCGGTATTGCCTAAAGCTAGTGCTATTACTAAACTTAATATGCAGGAACGTAATGTAGATTATTGGCAAGATATGGGAATTTGGTTAGTGTTATTGTTATTACCTTTTGCATTGTTTGCATTTAGATGGGTATGCCCAGTGCTATTAATTGCTTTAGTGTTGCCAGTAAACGACACCTATGCTTTAGAGTGGCAAGACTTATGGAAAACCAAAGATCAACAAGCACAAGAAGCTTTTAATAAAGGCGACTACGCTAAAGCTAGTGGTTTATTTAAAAATCCACAATGGAAAGCACAAGCATCATATGCCGCAGGCGATTACCAGCAAGCTGCTATGGCTTCTTATGAACAAACGACTGCAATTGATGAATTTAATCGTGCTAATGCTCTAGCTAAAGCTGGAGATTTATCTAATGCTATAATTGCCTATGATAAATCATTAGAGCTAGATCCTAGCTTAGAAGATGCACAGTTTAATAAAGCTATAGTAGAAAAACTATTAAAGCAACAAAATGAACAACAGCAAAAACAAAATCAGCAATCAAAGGATTCAAAAAATAAAGATAGCAACAAAGATTCAGGGCAGTCGCAACAGCAACAGGCACAACAGTCGCAAAACGATAAACAACAAGGCGATAACTCAGAGCAACAACAACAGCAACAATCGCAAAATGATAAACAACAAGGTGATAATTCACAACAGCAACAGTCGCAACAGTCGCAAAATGATAAACAACAAGGAGGTAACTCAGAGCCGCAACAACAGCAACAATCGCAAAACGATAAACAACAAGGAGGTAACTCAGAGCCGCAACAGTCGCAACAGTCGCAAAATGATAAACAACAAGGCGATAACTCAGAGCAATCGCAAGGCTCAAAACAAAATAACCAAAATGCTAATGAAAACCAGCAAGGTTCGCAGCAACAGTCAGCACAAGGTTCAGAAAAGAATGATCAACAGGATAAGCAACAAGCTAAAGGACAAGCTGCA
Organism: Candidatus Gorgonimonas leptogorgiae; assembly: GCA_929200515.1. Classification (GTDB taxonomy): domain Bacteria; phylum Pseudomonadota; class Gammaproteobacteria; order Pseudomonadales; family Endozoicomonadaceae; genus CAKMZJ01. The sequence goes on from CAKNAD010000079.1 coordinate 6,466, forward strand.
TCAGATCAAGCTAAAGACGCTGATAAGCAACAACAGCAACAAGCCGCTGGCGATAAAGCTGACGAAGCTAAGCAACAAGATAAATCTCAACAGTTAGCTAAAGCAAATAATCCCGATGCTAATCAGGAGCAAGCAAATACTAAGCACAAATCGAGTGTCAACAACAATAAACCAGAAAATTCTCCTGAACAACAAGCTGTAGAAAGTTGGCTGAGAACAATACCAGATAACCCTGGTGGTTTATTAAAAAGGAAATTTATGCATCAGTATAAAAAACATAATGGTTTATAGTCAGATTACGAGAAGCACAACAAATGAATATTTATTTTAAGATAAACAGATTTAAGCTAAAAAAATTATACTTGTTTTTTTTATTAGCTTTAATGGCTAATCTAGCTGTTGCTGGTTGGTTAGTAGATCCGAGTAACAGTACTAACAACTCTGCTAATAAAGCAGATACACATAGTATACATACTACTATAGACAGAACAACAGCTGCTTATGGCGAACGCCTGAAATTAAAAATAAAAGTTAATTTTGATACTAACTCCTCTCCAAATACCGATGTATTACAAAAAGATTTTACCATCATGGGAGTGCAAAAAAGTAAACAGGTACAAATTATTAATGGTAAAACAGATTCTTTTACCGAGTGGACAATTAATGTATTGCCTAATAAAACCGGTAGTTTAGAAGTTCCTCGAATTACAGTAGAAGATGTTTATTCTGATATTATACCTATTTTAATTACCGACAAGCCTGTTTCCCAGCAGCAAAATAATAAATCTAGTAATCCAGTTTTTGTAAACTGTGAATTAACTAATAGAAATATTTTTGTACAGCAAGAGACAATTTTAATAGCTCAAATCTATTATAGAATACAATTGTTAGGAGAAAAGCATTTAACGCCGCCTAAAATAGATAACGCTATAGTGCAAAAATTAGGCGACGGACGTTCTTTTACTAAGGTTATAGATGGCTATACTTATCATGTAGATGAACTTAGGTTTGCTATATATCCGCAGCAGTCTGGAGAATTTACTATACCTGCATTAACCTTTGAAGGTGCTGTAGCAGTAGCTAGCGATCCTTTCGGTTTCGGTAGTTTTAATACATTTTTTAATCAAGGCGAGCCGTTTTCAATTGCAACAGCGCCGTTATCTTTGCAAGTTAATGAGAAAATTCCTAATTATCCAGATGCACCTTGGTTGCCAGCAAAAAAATTTGCTTTATCGCAAAAACTTAATAGAACTATAGAAAATACCCCAGTGGGTGAGCCGATCTCTAGAACTATTATAGTGCAGTCTGAAGGTTTAACTAGTAGTCAAATACCTAATATTGATATAGATCAAATTGATGGTCTTAATATATATGCTGACCAACCTATTAATGCCGACCACTCCCTAGATACCGGAGTAATAGGAGAGCGTAAAATCAATATAACTTATATACCAGTAGCTCCTGGGAATTATCAATTGCCGGCTATTAATTATACTTGGTTTGATCTTAACGATAAACAAGTTAAGCAAACTACAATACCAGCGATGTCGTTAAATGCTATAGCTCATACTGCTAATGATTTATCTAAGCATAGACAAAAACATATCAGTGCTAAGTCAACTGCACAATTAGAGCATAACCTAGATGATACAGAGGTAATAACTAACAATGAATTAGACGATGCTAATAAAACTTGGAAATTACTAGCCTTAGTATTAGCAGGATTATGGATACTACTGTTATTAGGGTTTTTATATAAAAAACTAATATACCCACGACATAACAAAATAGTCACTGCAACTGCAAAATTATTTACTAAAACTAACAAAGAGGCTATAGCTTTTGATGTCTTAGTTAAGGCGATTGAATTACAAAATTTAACTGAGGTTATCCAATGTTTAGAAAAATGGACACGAGTATTTTTAATGGCAGATAAATCTACTGCTGCTAGTCAAATAATAGCTAAATTAAATTCTGATATTATCAGTAAACATTATGCAGAGTTAAACTTAGCTATTTATGGACGCAAGCAGTTTGAGTTGAATCTATCTGAGTTGCTTGCAGAATGTAAAAAAGTTCGTAAGCCAACTAATAATAAAATAAACGACAACGAAGACATAGACGACATTTACCCGTCTTAGTTTGTTAGTACTAGCTTGTCTGTTAAAGCAAGCTAGGAGTTTTATTTTTTAGTGAAATCAATAACAAAGCGATATTTAACATCATTATTTAACATACGTTTATAGGCGTTATTTATTTCCGATGCTGTTATCATTTCTACATCAGGGAGAATGTTATTTTCACCGCAAAAATCTAACATTTCTTGGGTTTCTTGTAAGCCACCAATTAAAGAGCCAGCAAGGCTTTTTCTTCCAACTATTAACTTAACACCGTTTAATTCTCCTGATTTAAATGGCTCAATAGCACCAACTAGTATCATGGTTCCGTCTCTTTTTAATAAAGATAAATAAGGATTTAGATCATGACTAACCGGAACTGTATTAAGCAAAATATCAAATTTATTTGCGTTGTTTTTCATATCTTCAGGATTTTTAGATATTATTACTGCATCTGCACCTAGCGATTTAGCGTCTTCAGCTTTATTAGTAGATGAAGTAATCATTACCACATTAGCCCCCATCGCTTTAGCAAACTTAACACCCATATGCCCAAGACCACCTAAACCGATAATACCAACTGTATCTCCAGGTTTGACTTTCCAATTTCTAAGTGGTGAGTAGGTAGTAATTCCAGCGCATAACAATGGGGCAACAGCATTTAATGCTAAGTTCGTAGGAACATGCAAAACAAATTTTTCATCAACAACAATGTTTTCAGAATAACCGCCATAAGTAACTCCACCATGTTGCGGATCTTCGCTACTATAGGTACTAATAAAACCTTTTTCGCAATACTGTTCAAGATTATCGGTGCATGAACCACAGTTACCGCAGGAACCAACCATAACTCCTACACCCACTATATCGCCAACTTTAAATTTAGTAACCTGATTACCTATATTAGTAACTTCACCAATAATCTCATGACCAGGAACTATCGGATATATTGCTCTGCCCCAGTCATTATTGACTTGATGGATATCGCTGTGACAAATACCACAATACATAATATCTATTGAGATATCAGATGGAGTCACTTCACGTCTTTCAATTGTCATTTGCGAAATTGTATCCGCTTTAGACTGTGCGCCATAAGCAACAATCGATTTTGCCATGCATTCACCTGTCATTGCTAGAATTAATAAAAAACATTTACTCATTAAAGATATCATATATTTGCTCCACTATCATTAATATGTGTATATTTTATGTTATCTGTAGTTTTGCTGATAATCAAGTTACTTTTTCACAGTAACTTTTTAAATGATATTAAAGACTACTAAGATCATCTTTTAACGATAGATGCGTCAGACTATATAAAACTGTTTGAGTAATATTTGACAGTACTTCAAAATCAATTTCAGTTATATCGTCACAAGGTTTGTGATAACAAGAAGGCTTTTTATCTGCACCGGCTGTAATGGTAATACCTGGTATTTTTTTAGCATAAAATGATAGAACATCAGTACGACTAGGGCTAGGTGCAGCTCTAAAAAAGTTTATTTTTTTTTGTTTAAGAAATTCGGCATACAATGCAGTTAAGTTTTTAGATCCGGCAGGTGGCTTTTCATAGTATTTAATATGTTTATCATACTGTGGATCTTCAATATTAATATCTGCTGCATGTTTTCTACGTTTTGTACCTGATAGTTCTAAATTTAAATAAGATTTAACATTAAATTTATCTATTTGCTTTTGACACAAATATTTTCGTGATAATTTTTTAATAATATATTGGTAATTTTTTTTATGGTTATATAAAAAAAATCCTGATCCGAAACCAATAATTCCTTTGCTATTATCTATTGGTATTTCTTCACTTCCCCAAAAACAAAATAATATAGAATTGTTTAATTGTAAATTAGCAGTTTTTAAAATGCGGATTATTTCTATTAAGGCTACAACACTTGAACCATTATCATTAGCTCCAGGGCTATTTACTACTGTATCTAAATGAGCTCCAACAACAATGACATTTTTAGTTTTTCCAGGAATTAATCCGCATAAATTGCAACTAGCATTATTGAGCGGATTACAGCTTTTATCTTTTTTACTTTTAACGATTGCTTTATTAAATGAACCTAAAGGGCGATAATCTAAAGTAGAGTTTCCATAGACAAATTTTTGTCTAAGGATTTGCATATTCATTTTTTGAAGTATATCTTTAATCTGTTTTATCGCTTTTAAGAAGGCATTACTAGAAGAGTTATGGCTGTTATCTCTTGGACCTAAAGCTAACAACTTTGTTAAATAGTTTTGTAAACTTGTTTGATTTACTTGAGACGTTAGACTGTAAGCGGTAGATTCAATAAAATCAGCAGAAAATTTACGCTGTTCACAAGGGTTTATATTTGGATCAAGTGTAGATTGTGTAGTTGCTTGTGTAGTTGCTTTTGTAGTTGATTGTGTAGTTGATTGTGTAGTTGATTGTATAGTTGATTGTATAGTTGATTGTGTAGTTGATTGTGTAGTTGATTGTGTAGTTGATTGTGTAGTTGATTGTGTAGTTG
>CAKNAD010000080.1:0-10730 GCA_929200515.1 Candidatus Gorgonimonas leptogorgiae
TTTACTCGTGACACGGAATTTGGAACACCCTCCTTACTCATGACACGGAATCTGGAACACCCTCGGTTGTGTTGATACAATTTATCGGGTAACATCATAAACCCATTAGTTTGTACTTAGAAGTAAGTTACATACTACACATGCTTGAGGATGCTCCCGCTGCTGCCGTTTGAGTAAAAGATATATAATTGTTAGTTCTAGATCTTCTAGAGCTTTTAGATCTTCTAGAGCTACAGTTATTTTTAGTAGTTGATTCTTTTTTCTTTATCTCTTCTAGTTTTTTCTTTTGTTCTTCTTGTGTAATAAGTTCATCATGATATCTACTACCAATAGGCATAACATCACAATAATTGTATAGTGTAATTAAAGCATCATCATTCTTAAAACCTACAACAATATTTTTATATGTGGATCTCATATTTGGAAATAATGTTACGAATATTTGAAACTCTGACTCTGATACTATAGACCATTGATTATCTTGCTTAGTTAACACTGAATAATAGGTTGAATAATTTGTATCATAAAATATAGCTATTTTATCGTCTGTTGAATTTATACATATACCTTTGATTTTATTTGCATTTTTAAATTCATACGTCTTATTTATAGAAAAACACGAAGATTTTATCTGCATTGATTTTTTATCGGAGAAAATCAATGTTTTGCCATCATTGCTAAAAATAGGTAAACCTTTGCAGTCATCATATGTACTAGTTATATTCCATTTATTATCAGATATAGTTAAAATATGTAACTTGTTATTATTTAATAAAACTCCAAGATTAGAATTGTTTTTATCGAAGTTAATATCATTTATTTGTATTTCACAATTAAAACTAGCCATATAATTAAATTTAAAATCATTGGTATTTTTCGTTATTTTTGCACTATAGATGGTGTTATTAGTAAATCCAGCAAGTAACACACCACCTTTTATTCTACATAGTGTATAACGCTCAGCTACAAAAGGAGATAACACTTTTTTAGGTTTACTCATATGGGAAGAGTTATTATTTCCAAGGGCAAACTTATATAATTTAGCTGTATGTTTTTTTTCAACTAAACAATATAACTTATTACCTTCATCATTAAAAGTTATATCATGTATTTTTATTTTAGAACATTTAATGCTACAAAAGTAATAAACTTTATCGCGCCTAGTTATATCGTAATTACGTTTTCCATCTTCATCGAAATAACGTTTCGCATTAATATCAAGTATTTGTATACTTCTATCTAAATTAAACAATCCCGTTTTGGTCGTATAGGCTATATATTGATTACTTGAATTAACTTCAGATAAATCAGGAATTAATCCAGAAGAAGCAACATGTATAGGTTTTATTGTTTGCATTTTATTTTCTTTATGATAATTAAAAGTTATGGTTATATACGACGCAGATGAAAATGTTGAAAATTCGCATTTTTATATTTGATAGTTATGATAGCAGTACTAATAGTGCTAGTTTTTACTGAACAAAAACATATTGCGTAGAATGTGTTTTATTTTAACAAAAAATAAAAGATTTACAATACAAAGTTAAAATTTGTACAAAAGACCGATCATCTATAAGACATCATAAATTTTTTCTTTAGAAAAAACTATTATTAATAACGTAGTTAGCTATGATTAAAAAGCACACTACTATCACAGTTTTACCTATGAAATAGACTCTCACAAGTGATTATATCTTTAAGGTGTCTAGCTGTTCTTAATCTCTGTTAACTTAGCTAGTACTGCTAATATTATTTCTTTTGTAATTAAACTACTATTAATACTAAGTAGTATATTATTTTGTTGAGAGTTATTTTGCAGATATATATTTTCTAAAGTTTTTAGGCTTAAGTTGTCTAGTATGCAATTTACCACATCTAAATTATTAGAAGACATTGCCAGTGTTAATATATTATTATCATTTATATTTATTGTTAGTATTGTTTCTTCATTACATTTTACTAATAATTTTTTTATCCAGTCTGTCTTTTCAGCCAAAACAGCCAACATTAATAAGTTGTTTCCTGCTTCTGTGGTTTCTGCTAAAAAAGTCTCATTGAATAAATTTAATAAATTATCAGTTAATTCTATATCTTGTTTCATTAGAGATATTAAAGTGTCTTTTGGGTGTAATTTAGGAGATTTTAGCATATCTATTTCATTGTAGTATGGTAAAAGTATAGGTATTATATCTTTTTTATTATTTTTTAAGGCAAGACGAAGTGGTGTTATACTAGTATCTCCAATTGTAGCTGTTAACATTTGTTTATCACAGTATGGAAGAATCTCTTTGAGTACATCTAGGTTACCAGAATTTATAGCTTCATGTAATAAAGAAAATCCATTAGAGTTTTTCCCTTTAGGAAAATCTTTTTTATAGAATTCAAATAGCAAATTAAAAAACTGCATTCTTAGGTTACTGTCTTTGATAAAAAAACAATAGGATAAGTTTGTCTCTATTTTTCCGCTACCTATATCTATAACAAATAATTTACGATCTTTACAGTGATTAATTATAGATTGGGCACAACTATAGTTGTTTATTTTTATAGCAAGTGTCAAAACATTATGATTGTACATATTTGTTCTTGTTATATATTTATCATCTATACCTTCCATAGATAAAAGTGTAGTCATAAAATTTTCATTTGCATGCATGCAAGCTATCATAAGAAGATTACTGCCACTACTCGAAACCATAGATTTAATATCATTTATAGTTAATCTTTTCATTAATTGAGTTGCTATACCAAAGCCATTTGCTACCACACACATTAAAGCATTATAATCATATGATGTATAGCCAACTGTAGCTAGAATAATTTTTTCAGTCATACAAGGTGCTAATATTTCAAAAAATGTAGTATTGCCTGCATCAGCTGCATAAGATAAAGGTGTTATACCATCGATATCTTTATTTATTAAATATTCTTGTATTTCTTTTTGAGATAATTTAGCTATTATTTTTTCCAATATTTGCTTGTCGCAACAAAACGCTGCGTAATGTAATATACTTCTGTTAACAAAGTCTTTAAAAGTTATAGATGAATTTGATAAAATTCTACCTAATAATTTACTTTGTTTATGAAAGCATAACAAACAAAGAAATTCTTCTTTGTTCGCTTTAAAATAATTCGTATGCAAAAATTTTGTTAATAAGATATCACTTTCAAAAATAGTATTTAATAAGCTAAAATTTTTCTGTTGCAAACACTGTTCAAATACTTGTTCAAATTTATCAATAAAACTGTCTTCTGTTGTAATAGATGCAACTAATTTTTTTAAATTATCCGTGCTAATATTAGATAATAATGTATATAATAATCTTGGAAGAGTATCCTCTATAATTGCTTTTAGATTTATCTTACCTCTCCGTACCAATGAATTATATAGCTCATTATCAGAAATAAAACCCATCTTTATAAAAAAAATAGCACATTGAGCATTTGATTTATTGCCATATTGTATGTTTCTTATATATGATAAATCTATAGCATCTGATATTTTTTGTTTTACTGTTTCTGAGGATAATATTGAACTCAGAAGCTCTTTCATTACATATTTATTTTGTTTGAGGCAAGCTGTATTATTAATATCGTTAAAAAAAGCATAGATAATTTTTTCATCTGAATCTTTATTTTCTAGAGCTTGCATAATTATCGGAACTTTTAGCTCATCAGGAACTTTAGAAATAAGCGGAATATCCGTATCCACGAAACTATATAAATCGTCAACACTTATAGGTTTATCAACACCATTAGAATCAGTTTTATAAAAATATCCACTATTCAGGCTTTTTATAGAATAGCTCTCACCCTCTTTAGTAATAGTATTAAATTCTAAATCTTCATTAAAAGTGTCTTTTAACATATTATGAGGGAATTTATCTATATTAGTAGCAATAAATTTATGTAAAGTATCTTTTATATTAGCAAAAGAATACTTGCCACCCTCAACTTTCGCTCCTTCAAGTATAGTGCTTATAGAAAATTTTTGACTAGCATCTTGTATATTGAAGTATTTATTTATTAACGAACAAAAATAAAGATCAATTTTATCTGTATATTCTGCAGTAAGTTCAGATGAGGTTACCTCTCTAGTGTGCCATTCTGAAATTCCTGCAACCTCATCCATGATACTATTATAATCTTTAGAAAACATTTTAGTAATAAAAGTAATCATTTTGTATCTAGTAAGAGGATAGTCTAACCTAGATAAAATACATTTTTTTTGATATCTAGTAAGATCTTTAGCTACCGCATCATATACCACAAATTGACTGTCTACATCCTCAGTTAAATTTAATTTATTATATGCTACTTCTATCATAGAATTAGTAACATGGATCTCATCTCCTATTAAATATCGTTCTAATATTTGTTCTTCCTGTAACACTGGAAGTAATTTATATACTTCATCTTTTATTAAGAGGTTACATTTTGAATATAATTCATGGTTTATATCCTGCTTGCTAGTTTCTTGTCTTTGCATATATTGATAAACATCATATACTTTACCATTAAATCCTTGCAAGCATACCCCAAAACCATCAAATAATTGCGAATAGACAGTTATTTTTTTATCTTCATCATCACTTGTTCTTAAAAATTCTTCTATCTCTATAAGCGCTTGACGAATTGAAGTATAGCTAAAAAATAAATCCCTGTCTGTGCTACTAGATATATCTTCAATATCAATATCTGTTAACAATTTTTTAGTATATCCAATTAGAGGATCTAAGCCACAATGGTTGCATTCTGCTGCAAATGGCTGACAGGTTTCAGCTAACTGATCTAAAACATATAAATATTGTTGTTTTACGGTATTAAATAAACCGCTATTATCTATTAAAGCACGATAAGTTTTTATATATTCAGGTATTTCTATATACGTATTAGTTGTTAAGGCAGGAGTCTTAGGTCTATTTGCAAATGCTTGAGCTCTATCCGTGATTCTATCCATGATTACATCCTGTAAAAAAATAAATTAAAGTATCTATTGTACTATTTCAATAGAGAAAGCTCAAGTTGTAAGTAAAGTAATGAATTCATAACTAAAATTATCAAAGATTAAACTAATAAGAAGATAATAATTTAATGGATTATTGTACATCTTCGATAAATTATCTATAACGACTTAGAGAATTTAACGAAATACAATAAGGGATATAATTTAGTAGAAATTACATGTAATAGCTTTACTTGTAGGATACACTCTTACAAATGGTTAATTACTATTATTAATACCTTCTATTTTAATATAAGCCTGTTTTATTTTTTGTGAAATTTCCGATGACGGCTTCTGTTGCAGTATATTTTCGACGCTATCTTTTTTAGAGCCACGTTGCAAATATAGCTTTTTGAAAGTTTCTGGGCTTAAATTGTCTAGTAGGCAATCTACCATTTGCAAATTCTTAGAATTAACTGCCATCATTAAAATATTAGTATCAAACTCATCTCGGTGTAGTATTGCTTCTTCATTACATTTACCTAGTAACATTTTTATCCAGTCCAAGCGTTTATACTTAGTAGCGTACGTTAATAAATTGTTCCCCATAGCTGTAGTTTCATTCAAAAGTTTATCATCAAACATATCTAATAACTTATCGTCGAATGGTGCTTTTACAACAAACATCAATGTTATTAAATCATCGGTTTCGGATAATCTACCAGGTTTTAACATATCCAATGTGTAATATGGAATAAATATTGGTGTACATTCACGCATTTCAAAATAAACAAATTTAAGAAATGTTTTATTTGCTCTTCCAATTTTTTGCATCAGCATTTCTTTAGTGATGTAAGGTTTTAACACTTCAAAAAATGCCATGTTTTTTTCTCTAGCTGCATAGGCAAAAGGCGTTTCTTTATTTCTATCTTTAGATATTAAATATCCTTGTAATTCTTCTGGATATAATTTAGACGTTATATTTTTTAACACTTGCTCGTCATGGCAAATTGTAGCATAGTGCAATATATTTATACTAGAAAAGTGTTTAATATCTACAGTAGACTCTGATAAGATTTTACCTAATAATTTATCTTGTTTACTGCTAAATAAAATATCAATACAATCTTCAATATTAGTTTCAAACTCCTCAGATATTAAGAAATTTTTAAATAGTTTATCATTCTCAAGAAGAGTATTTAACAGTAGAAAATTTTTATTTTTTATTGCTTGAATAATAACTGAGTTGAATTTATCAAAAATTTTATTTTCTAGTGTAGATAAGGAAAATATTTGTTTTAACTCTTCAGTACTAATTTTACTAACAAACTTATACAACTGATCTTCTGTAGCTTCTGCGATATATGTTGCTATACTTACCAGCCCTCTTTTTATTAATACATTATATAGCTCACTATTAGAAATAAAACCTAAATCTATAAAAAATTTAGCACATCTGAAATATGATTCTTCACCATATTCTCTTGCTGTTATATATGACAAAATTATAGCTTCTAATATTTTTTCTTGTAAATCTTCTGATGAAAGTATTGAATCGCGAAACTCTTTCATGACATATTTGTTTGTTCTGAGAGCTTCGATATTATCTTCATTATTAAAAAAATTATAGATACCATCTACAGATGATTTTTTATTTTTTAACGCTTGCATAACTACTGGAACTTTTAGTTTATTCTGAACTAGCTTAAGCGCTTTAAAACCATTTGTAGAAAAACAGCTTAAATCGTTAATATCTATAGGTTGAGCTGAACTAGTCGGTGATTTAGGATTAGTTTTATAAAAATATCCACTATTTATGGTTTGCATACTATAGATTGTAGAATCATCATGATGAATATCAAAGCTGAAATACTTATCATGAAAAGTTTTATTCAACATATTATGAGGGAGGTTTTCTATGTTAGTAGCAATAAATTTATGCAAAGTATCTTTTATATTGGCAAAAGAATAGAAATAATTTTCAGGATTTTCTTCTGCTATAGAACCAAAATCAAGTTTTAGGCTATCATCTTGTATATCGAAGTATTGATTTATTAATGATAAAAAATAAATATCAAGGTTATTTGTGTTTTCGAAAGTAAATACAGTTGGATTTATATCTTTAGTGAGATCGTCATTTATTCCTATAACTTCCATAACATCAATAAGCTTTTTATACCATATTTCAGTAAGAAAATCGCATATTTTGTATCTAGGTATAAAGTAATCTAACTTATAAAAAATATCTTGTTCTTGATCCACAGTAAGGTTTTTAGCTAGTGTATCATATGTCGATAATTGACTATCTGCATCCTTATTAAGATTGAATTTACTAAATCCTGTTTCTACTAAGCCATTATAAATATGAACCTCATCTCCTATTCGATATTGTTCTAAGACTCCTTCTTCCTGCAACATTGGCAATAATTTATATGCTTGATCTTTTATTAATTCATTACATTTTGAGTATAATTCACGGTTTATATCTTGCTTACTAGATGCTTGTCTTTCCATATATTGATAAACATCATATACTTTACTAGTAAACCCTTGCAAGCATACCCCAAAGGCATAATACAATTGCGAATATACAAGTATTTTTTTGTCTTGATCATCACTTGCTCTTAAAAATTCTTCTATCTCTATAAGAAATTGACGAATTTTGGTATAGCAAAAAAATGAATTCCAATCTTTGCGATCAGACATACCTTCTACACCAATATTTATTAACTGTTCTTGGGTATCTTTAATTAAAAAACCTAAATTAAGATGATTACACTCTGCCGCTAATGGCCGGCAAGTTTTAGCTAGCTTATCTAAAACATCTAAGTATTGTTGCTGTACAGCATTAAATAAATAGCTATTATTTATTAAAGTGCGATAAGTTTTTATATATGAAGGTATTTCTATATATGTATTAGCTTCTGAGGTGGAAGCATTAGGTCTATTTGCAAATGCTTGAGCTCTATCCGTGATTCTATCCATGATTACATCCTATAAAAAAACAAATTAAAGTATCTATTGTACTACTTAAATAGAAAAAGCTCAAAGTAGAATTAAAGTAATGAATTCATAACTAAAATTATCAAAGATTAAACTAATAATAAGATAATAATTTAATGGATTATTGTACATCTTCGATAAATTTTCTATAACAACTTGGAGAATTTAATGAAATACAATAAGGGATATAATTTAGTAGAACTTACTATAGTAGTTGCCATTGTTGCTATATTAGCAACCATTGCCTTTCCAAACTATCAGCAATATATGATTAACTCAAGGCGTAGTGAAGCTATGACTAACTTATTAGTGCTGATGCAACTACAAGAAAGTTTTTTCCTTGAAAACAGAGTATATACCACAGATCTTAACGATTTAGGAATTAATACCAATGTAGATGGTTCATTTGATACCGAGAATGCATTTTATCGTATAACAGCATCTCAATGTACAGGAATGGATTTAAATAGATGTATAACTCTAACAGCAACTCCTATGGGAGTACAGACAGGAGATAACACTCTAACTCTAAATAGTTTAGGTGAAAGAACGCCGATAAACATATGGGATTAACTATTAAAAGTATTACTGGCATTAAAAACAAATATTATACGGAATAAATATGCTAACAGAAACACAGGTAACACTAAGAGTGCTGTCTATCAGTGACTCAGTGAATAAAACAGATAATTTATTAAATAAGCTGAAAGAAAATGGTTATAATGCCAGAGGAATTCATGTTGACAACATAGAACAATTACATACTCAATTAGACGAATTTAATCATTGGGATTTAATAGTGGTAGATGAAAACCTACAAGCAATTACAATAGAGCAAACAATAAATAACATATCTCAGCGAAATTTATATATTCCAATTATATTTATAAGTCGCAACAAACAGCAAGCTCCCTACCAATTATTACATACTGGTCCATTAAAAATAATTATTGATGAACAAGATATAGACTATTTTGCTGATATAGCAATAAAAGAAATCAATGATGCTAATATTAGAAAAAATAGCTTACTAATGAGCTTAGCATTAAATTCTATAGAAACGCATTCCCGTAATTTTTTAAGTCAGCAAAACTATGCCTTAATTTATACGGTAAATGGTATTATTTGTGAAGTTGATGATAGTTTTATTACTTTATGTAATATTGAAGATAAAAATATAATTATTCACCAACCTATAGAAACATTAATTGATAAAAAAGATGTAGATATTTTTTTAGATTTCATTCAAAGTGTTGAAAGTGCAACTGAAGCTATTTCCGTACTACAGGTATCCCTTAATATAAATGAAATATCTATCCCAGTAACTATGATAGTTCAGCCTACTTCATTGGACGGCAAATTTTCGCTATGTTTTCAAATAAAAAAAACAACCGTAAAAGCTAAAAACAACTTAAAAAAAACTAGTAGCCTAATCACTAAACCTAAAAATAACAGTAAAATTATAGATTATAAAAATTTTCAACAACAGTTTAATCTAGCATTACAAAAAGCGCTATCGGAAAATATACACAGCATGATTTGTTGTATTAATTTAGGAAGTTTGTATAAATTGATAAAAAATTCACAACAAGTTGACTGCGAAACAATTTTAAATGATATAACGATAAGCATAAAAGAAACATTTCCTAATAATTTACTTATTACAAACTTACAAAATGGTTGTTTTTTGCTACTTATTAAAAATATTAATAAAACCGATAGTTTAAAAATAATCAACAACACCATCGCTAAATTAGATGAGCAAGAAATAATAATAGATAATAACGAGACTATAAAAATTAATGCCTTTGCTGGTATGGCTATCATAAATGCAGATACTGATAACACTCAAGATTTAATCAGCAGAGTAAAACATGAATCTGTTGTGGCTTATATAAATAAGATGAAACAGCCTAATTTATATCTACATAATGATAGCTCATCAAAAAATTCAGCTGATAATAAAATATTATATACAATAAAAGAAAGCATAAAAAATAAAAAAATAAATCTTCATTACCAAGGAATATTAAATACCAAAGAAAATGGTTTTAATATTTACGACTGCTTTGCATTAATAAATACCGATGAAGGATTTATGCGTGATAGTGACCTTGTTTTAAAATTTAGTAACCATGAAGTGTGGTCTCAATTAGACAAACTTAAAGTAGTCGCTAGTATTTCTGAAATTAAAGCCCACTTAGCTAAAATAAAACATGTTATTTTTTCTATAGGAGCTAATAGCTTAAAAAACAATGATTTTTTAGACTGGCTAGATGATTTTATAATGCAAAAGCAAATAGATTCTTCATATTTTGTTATAGAAGTACATGAATATTTTGCAACCAAATATATAGAAGAAACTAAGAAAACCTTTTCATCATTAAAAAGTAAAGGCTATAATAGCTGCATAAGTCATTTTGGCTGTAGCATTAACTATAAAAAACTAATTACAGATCTGGAGCCAAATTTTATTCGACTTGATAATACTTTTATTGATGATTTAGATGAAAACAAGCTTAAAGATATAAAAGATATTTCAAATGTAATTAAAAATTTTAACTCTAAAATAATAGCTCCAAGCATAAATAATATGAGTATTATGCAAAAAATCTTACAGTCAAATATTTGTTTATTAACAGGACAATATATTCAAGATGAAAGTCAAAACATACAAACCGATTTATATACAAGTGGCAGATGAAAATTCTAGATTTTAAGGCTAAATAAAAAGGTTTAATTAAAAGCAAAATGCTACTAGAATGCAAGTGCATTTCAAAGT